>CAZZBP010000003.1:45763-70799 GCA_964652755.1 uncultured Dehalococcoidia bacterium | reverse complement strand
GCTGTTTGACGCGCGTGCAATATCTAGAGCGAGGGTCATCTTACCAACGCTTTCAATTCCTGTTATTAAATATGAATGGGCCAATCTTTCAGAACGTATCCCCCTTGATACGATTTCCATTGACCCTTCTTGGCCTACTGTCTTCCACATAGATACTCTCGGGGTTAAATTCTTTTGCTAACAATGATTCTTAAAATCCTGCCAACTGAATATGATTTTGTTTTCAGCAAATAAGAGGCCTGTTACAGAACCACTATCCCATACCGCAGCACGCAAAGGATAAATGAACCTAGGAGAAATAAATACTAACAGTATCCTGAGCACTAAAATTACCTGTGACGCAGAACATAAGTTGTATACTCTAACCTGAGGCGGGATCTTTCAAGGCAGTTCTGAAAGGAATGTTAAATGGCTCTTCAAACCAGAAAAATCGGCAGGGATCGGGGTCTTACCATGCGAATGGTCCTTACTGGATTTTTGCTCGCCTTGACGTATGTCGCTCTTTTCGGATTGCTTTTATTCACTGGTATGCCAATTATGCTCGTGTTGATCTTCGGCGTAGGTATGGTCTTTTTCCAGTACTTCTTCTCTGACAGATTAGTTCTTGCCACTACCCGGGCCAAAGTAGTTACAGAACAAGACAATCCGAAACTCCATTCTATGGTAGAGAAACTAGCTCTGAAAACAGATATCCCCAAACCAAAAAATATTGCCCTAATGGATATTGAGGCTCCCAACGCTTTCGCTACAGGTCGGAGTCCGAAACAATCCACAATTGCAGTTACAACAGGACTTCTGAATAGGTTAACTGATGACGAACTTGAAGCCGTACTTGGCCACGAGCTGGCCCATGTGAAAAACCGGGATGTAGCAGTAATGACATGGGCTAGTCTTATAGTGGTAATAGCTGGTTTTTTGATGCAGATGATGTTTTGGATGAGCCTGTTTGGAGGATTCGGGGGAGGTAGTCGTCGTGGAGGCGGCAACATAATGGTGATGATGATGATGGCCTATGTAGGAGTTATCATCATCTATTTTGTAAGTCAGTTACTTACTATGGCACTCTCAAGATATAGAGAATACGTAGCGGATCGCGACGGAGCAATAATCAGCGGGAATCCTGGGGCACTCGCCTCCGCCCTCCAGAAAATCAGTGGTCAGATTGCAATGATCCCCGAAAAAGATCTCAGACAAGTAGAGCATGCAAACGCATTTTTTATTATTCCAGCATTACAGGGCAAATCTATTGCATCTATGATGTCTAGCCATCCCTCGACAGAAGAGAGGGTTAGACGACTTATAGAGATGCAGAGAGAGCACTGGCACCTTCTACGTTAACCCACGTGTAATGTGTCTTTTTTTAAGTCGTTTTTTGGTTCTCGCTCAAAATCGAGGATGACCCCCTCAGAAGTACTTAAGTCGATTACCGAATTTGTGAGACACTGTGAGGAAGGAAACGACTTGAAAGCCCTCGATGAAGCCGCGATCATTCTAAGCCCGAACGATGACGATTTCTTTCACGATCTAGACCAATCGATAAATGCGGTCCTTGAGGAAATCGAAATCAGCAACCAGACAACTCGAAGGACTGAAACAGATGACCACGGTACCAAGTGGATCATATTGACCGAATCCGATTTCATATCACTAGTAAGTTTGATCGATAAATTTAGCATGCGCATTTCAGAGCTAAATTTAGGCCCTAGAATGATCGCGGCCGTATTTAAAGGAGAGTTTAGAGGCACAAAATCTTACTGGATATGCAATTATCGAACATCAAGATATTATCCATTCGTGCCTACCGGCAATAATCAGCGAGATTACGAATCGGAAATGGCCATATCGGAGATGTTTCGTATCAATGCAATACCTGTAGAATCACCTCAAAATTGGTACCCTCTTTGGAACGCGCCACTGTAATTACATAAATTTTGAATTAACTAGAGAACCCAACAGAACAAAAACATACTTCATTTACTCTGCAGACTTACACATCCATGCTCGTTTCGCCATTGGAACGAGTAACCGGTTGTCCCTCGAAAACCTCTCTTACTAGGACCATAGAAAAAGCCTCGATCTAATCTGAACCGAGGATTTCACCCATCCTATTTGGCTTAAAGAGCTGAAGCGCAGCTTAATTGAATGTGAAACCGGTGTTTACGAATTCAATAACCAGAAATTTGTGTCAGGAACCGAAGTCAGCTGTGTCGCATAAAGATAAGGGCAGAACAAGAAAAGTTCATATCTTGATTTTAGCGTCCTCCCTTGAGTCATCCACGAAAATAACTAGAGATTTATCTAATCAATCGAAAACCCTATCTTCAAACGGAAGGTTAATGGTAAGACTCACGCCTAGTGAACTACTGGAATTAACAATGCAGCCTGATAGTGAATCTCTGATAATACCTTCACATATTTGGACACCGTGGTATGGATTATTGGGTCCGAGATCAGGCTACGACTCTCTTGAAGATTGCTTCAGATAAAAAACATCGCTAATCAGGGCAGTGGAAACAGGACTGTCCAGTGAACCCGAAATGTGTATGAGGATTCCAGAGCTAAGAAACGTAGCAGCAGTCTCATTCTCAAAGGCTCACTCAGGACAAAATCTTGGGCGTGAGGCCACATACTTCGACGAGGATATATCATTTCCAGCTCTCAGGTCCCAAATCATAAAGAATCAAGTGAAGAGAACGATCGAATATTTCCCAGAAAGAGGTAAATATTATGCTTCAGGCCACCGGAAATGTGGGGTAGTGAAAGTGAATAGAAATCTAGGTATTTGTCCGCATTGGGGAACAACCCTGACCGAAGGAGTGTCGCACTGAATCACAGAGCTAGCCGCGTGTCAGGACAAAACGGTAGAATCCGTTCCAGCGAACAGCCCCCCAAGTATTAAATTATTAGATCTTAAAAAGATCATCTCTGAATGTATTAGAATGGGGCCGAATTCCAAATCGGTTGATCTTGAATACCAATGAATCGTGGACCGATCAGGGTCAGAACTATCCCCGTTGACAGAATTGCCCCTAGAAAAGTTGGCTCAATTCTGTCCCGATAAAATCGTAGAAGGAATTGATCTGGTGAGGCGTGGAAAAATTTAATTAGCCCCGGATATGACGGAAAGTACGTTATGGTAAGCATCTGGGCGATAAGCCTCTCAAATTCATAAACCAGCCATTTTAATCTGGGCGATCAAAAAGCCTGTTCCCTATTAGGATACCCATTGGTATAGATACGATGATTGCAAAAATAACGCCTCCTACTAATCTTGGGTCTCCTCCTAATAACCATCTCAATGTGTGTATCATCCACTCCAAAAGATCAGGATCAGCAGGTTCTGAATGGTGAAGGAGAGACATTAAAATAAATTTCGTCACCAGACTACACCCTATGCCCAATCGTTACTAAAATAGGTTCCGCCACCAAACCATTTTCTAAAATACTTTTAAATCCTTTGTTAATATTAAATTATCCCGTATCAAGAAATAAGAGCTCAGGTAATTTATGGCCGTCATAGGCGCCTCACAGCTAAGCCTCCACTATGCTGAAATGGAAATATTCTCTGAAGTGACTCTTCAAGTCAACGAGAAAGCCCGTATAGGGGTCGTGGGCCCCAACGGAAGTGGAAAGACTTCCCTAATCCGGGTACTACTTGGAGAACAAGGTTTTGATAAAGGAGAAGTCTTCCGACCCGATAAACTTCGGGTCGGATATGTTCCTCAAACAGCTATGCAGTCAGGAAACGGAACAGTTAGAGATCAGATTATGGGCGCTTTCTCTGATCTCATCGAAATGGAAAATGAGATGGCCAGAAGCGCTCTAGAAATTCAGAATGCAGATGGGGAAGGTAGAAAGCAAGCGGAACGTAAATACTCTTCTTTACTTGACCGGTACGAATCCAGAGGCGGATATAACTATCAAAATTCTCTGGAGAGGGTTGTAGACGGAGTCGGCCTCTCACAAGAGGTCCTACACACTCCTGTCAAAGATGCCAGCGGAGGAGAACGTACTCGTGCAGCCCTTGCAACAGCCCTGCTGGGTGACCCAGATATTCTAGTTTTAGACGAACCAACCAACTACCTTGACTTCAGAGGATTAGAATGGCTGGAGGACTTCCTATCAAAATTCCAAAATGCGTTCGTTGCAGTATCTCATGACCGCTATTTCCTCGATAAAGTAACGACAGAAATTTGGGAGATAGACTTGTGTCGCATGAAATCGTATCGAGGAAATTTCTCTAAATATCGAACCCTTAAACAAGCAGAGGATGAAAGAGCTGCCAAGGAATATCAGAGGCAGCAAGATCATATAAGACGTGAAGAATACTTTATCGCCAGATACCATGCTGGGCAACGTTCGAAAGAGGCCCGCGGCCGTGCCAAGAAACTCTCCCGAATTGAACGTATCGAAGCTCCCAATTCGGTGGATAGCGTCAGCATATCCTCTATGGGTGCTAGCAGAACAGGACAAACGGTGATCAGCACAAGGAATCTTGAGGTCGGCTACTACGCTGGTGGCGAAGCCGTAAAACTTTTTGAAGTCCCTGATAGTGAAATTGAAAAAGAGACGACTACTGCCATAATTGGAAGCAACGGGATCGGAAAGACAACACTCTTAAGGACTATCCTTGGAGAGATTCCCCCACTAAACGGAACCGCATATCTTGGCCACAATGTAGAAGTAGGGTATTTCCGACAGGGCTCTGATGACATTCCTGGCGATTTGACAGTGATGGAGGCACTATTGCAAATAAAAAACCTCGCGATCGGAGAGGCACGCAGTTTTCTCGCTAGATTCTTGTTTAAAGGAGAGGAGATTTTCGAACAAGTTAAATCTCTCAGTGGAGGGGAGAGGGGAAGACTCGAACTAGCCAGGCTACTTATAACAGAGCCTAACGTATTAGTTTTGGATGAACCGACAACCCACTTAGATATTCCTAGTAGGGAAGCTCTCGAAGACATGATGCAAGAATTTGGAGGCACGATTATATTCGTCTCGCATGACAGGCATCTTATCTCGCTACTAGCAGATAGAATATGGGCGGTTGACAAGGGACACGTAACCCAGTTTGAAGGCACCTATATAGAGTGGATAGATTCTTTAGATAGAACACCAGCAAAACGAGTGAGAAATAGATCTCAAAAAGTTAAGGTTCCAACAACCAAAGCGAAACAAACTAGAACAATATCTGAAAATATTAAGAACAGAAAAAAACTAGCTGCTGACTATGAAGGATCGATTCGAAACCTTGAAGAAAGAATAACCGAGATCGAAAAGCGTATCGAAAGTGCTTCTTTATATGGGGACGTAGATCTCATTAGTAAGCTTGGAATTGAACATGCCGAGGTCAGCTACGAACTTGAAAAAACTCTCGATTCATGGGTCGACTAGAGGATTTATTAGTTACCGTAAAACTCTCGCGCCTGCTCGTATTGTTGGTAGGTATTCAGATCCAGCCGAACGATCGGATCACATGAGTTAACTTTATTCATATCTGGCCGGTGCCTCTCAAATACTTCCCTCAGTCCTCTGTTTTTTTCTGACATGTACAAGATCTCATCCCTTAATTGAGATGAGAAAATTACAGGATGCCCTCCCTTACCTTCGTACCTTGGCGATGTTAAAAGGGAATCGTGTTCGATATGGGCTCTAAGGAGTTCAGAAACTATTGTTATTGTCCTGGGTTGATCTACGCCGAGCAGAACAAATCCACGGGACTTTGTTGAGGATGCCTCGATACCTGCCTTTATCGAGGAAACCCGTCCTGACTGATAGTTTGGGTTTTCAGCATATACGATTTCCTGATCAGACAGTTCAGACCTAATGTCTTGGGAACGATAACCCACAACAACTACGACCTCACGACAACCACCATCTCTCAGGGCAGAAACTTGATGCCTAATAAGCGTCGTCCCTTTCCAAGGCAAAAGGGCCTTTAGGCTACCCATGCGACTTGAATAGCCGGCCGCCGTGAGAATCCCGGAGTAAGGCAGCACAGTTCTATTAAACTGCTTCTATGGGCGTCACTTTAGATTTACTATCCTCTTCTGAGATTTTTTTCCAGATGCGAGCAAGCTGTTTCTCATCCAACTTCATTGGCAACCCTGATCCGCCTAAGCGAAACATGAGTACCTCTGACATGATACTTATTGCAATTTCCTCCGGGGTCCGAGCCTTTATATCGAGGCCTATGGGGGAGCGAATCTCCCTAATGCGATCCAAGCTAAGATCACTTCTCATAAGATCTTCATAAATAAGAATCGTTTTCCTTCTGCTACCCATTAAACCCACATATCGGGCCGGCGTTTTGGCTGCAGCCAAAAGTGCGGTATGGTCATATCTGTGCCCACGGGTAGCAACCACGATAAACGTATTAGGATTGATTGGAAGCTCGGGAAGGGCATTTTCAGGTTTTTCGGATACTACTATGTCAGCTTCTGGAAATCGATTTTGATTTGCAAATTCTTCTCTATCATCTGTAATAAAAAGTCTAAATTCCAGCGGTTTAGCTAGCGAAGCAAGCGCCCGAGATACATGCCCTCCCCCACAAATAACAAGCTGCGGAGGGGTTGTGTAAGCTTCTATAAAATACTCCGCTCCACTGGCTGTCATAACGTATTCGTTACGACCGTGGATCATAAGAACCTTTGCTTTCTCAATAGCTCCTCTATCAGTTTCAAGGTTCCCGAGAGTTCCTTCAGTCTTGCCGTTTTCTCTTATAAAAAGTTTGTCTCCTATTCTAGTTTTTCCATCACTACCTGATTTGATCACGGTTGCGAGTGCTACGGCACCCTCCCCTCTATAAGCGAGGTCAATTTCTTTTGCGTAAGGTAGGTAGTCTTCGGGGCTATAGACAGGATCTATAAGGAAGTACATAGTACCGCCGCATACAAGGCCATCCTGCGCAGCCAGCTCTTCATTGAGCTCATATTCCCTGTATTCCGCCTCACCACCTTGCTGCATAAGTTGCTTTGCAGCAAACCATATATCACCCTCAACACAACCGCCTCCCAGTGTTCCTGTACCAGTCCCGTCCTGCCTTACTAGAAGTTTGGCGCCAGGTTTCTGAGGAGTGGAACCTTTCGTCCGAATCACAGTCGCGACCACGACTGATTCTCCTTTCTCAAGCCTATTTACGGCTTCATGGAAAACTTCTTGCATTGAAATCTCCTGCTCAACTAAGAGGTGATTGTGTGCTCTAAGGTTATCAAAGTAGCAGATTCGGATTCAATGATGAATCAATAAATCAGATAAAGATAAAAACAAATTGTTGTTTGATTAATGATGGCGAAGATAATTATACTCAAGAATCATGAACAATGTCGGTGATTTCCCATGACATCTGAAACCCGAAGATTGCCTCTTTTCCCACTCCATACAGTGCTCTTTCCAGGGGCAACAATCCCTTTACAAGTTTTTGAGGAACGATATAAGAGGATGATGAAGGTTTGCTTAGAATCAGATGGGCGATTTGGTGTGGTTCTTATCAAAGACGGTATGGAGGTAGGAGGATCTGCGATCCCTCACGATATAGGCACAATAGCAAGAGTATTGACAGTAAATCAATCTTCAATGGACAGGTTGCATATAACAGCAATCGGAGAAGAAAGATTTCAGATACTCGAAATAATTGAAGATAAGCCTTTCATAACGGCACTGGTAGTGGCTGACGAAAAAACTCAAAAGCATGAAGTCTCTAACCATGAATTGAATTTGGCCAAAGAAACTGTTTCAAAGCACTTAAAATACTTATTAAGCATGAGGGGAGGCTGGATCAATAATACCTATGCCCCTTCAGATCCACTCAGACTGTCATACTTTCTTGCTCAGATCCTGCAAGTTGATATGAATGAACGCCAAAGATTATTAGCCATGGACTCATGTGAGAGTCGGCTGACCACCTGCAGAGCGCACATAGACAAAGAGAGTAGTAACCTCGCACTCAGTGCACGAATAGAGATAGGTCTTAAATTCAGCCGTCAGTGATTTATACATATAATTAGGGTAAAGGTTCTAAGAATCTAGCACACCTTCTTTTGCGAAAAATTCAGCCAGTCTAGAGATACCCTCTGCTATCTCATCAGGCTGATTGTATCCGTAGCATAAACGTAGGTAATTTCCGCCGTTTTTACCGTCGGCCGAGTAACTAACCCCGGGATGAAATCCCACGTCAATTTCATCTAGTGCTTTGGGGCAGAGCGAAACCAAGTCAGCGCCCTCTTTAACTTTCATCCATACATATAAACCGCCGTCGGGGTCACTCCACTCAGCACTAGTCCCAAAATTCTCGCCGAGAGCGGACAGCATCGCATCTCGTTTTCCACGTTGAATGCTGTTGATCTCTTCAATGTGTGCATCCAAATATTTCCTAGCATACTTTTCTACAGCCATTGCGGTGAATTCACAAACACGTCCACTTTTCACAGTCATGGCTCTGTAAAGCACTTCGTCGGGGGCGGTCATGTAGCCAAGGCTCATGCCGGGGGCTATGATTTTCGAAAACGAACCTACATACATGACACTGTCTTGATCATCCAAGTTATATAAAGACGTCACGGGAGCACCATCGTACCTGTTATCCGCGTAGCAATCGTCTTCCAGTATTGGAATTCCATGCCTATGTGTCACCTTCAAAATAGCCTCTCTACGAGCATGCGTAATCGTAAAGCCCTGAGGGTTTTGAAACGTGGCTATTAAATAAACATACTTCGGTCTTTTGCCCTCAGACACAGCTTTTGCAATAGCAACATCTAATGCCTCCGGATCCATTCCCTCTTCGTCCGAAGGGACTCCCCGAATATCGGCGAAGTGGCGCCGAAGAGTGCTCAAGGTCCCACCATAAACCCATTCATCCGTAATAACGACGTCTCCGGGATTTACAAGAATAGAAGTTATCATGTCGATAGGCTGACCTGAGCCGTTCCCTAGAATTATGTCATCAGCTGTACTATCGATATCTCTCTCCCTTCTTAGCTTTTCAGCCACATATTCGCGAAGGGGTATATTTCCCTGAGGATGAGGGTAGACCGCCAGATCGTCTCCTCTTTCGGATAGAGCTTCACTAAGACATTCAATTATCTGCTCATGGGGAAGAGAAACGGGATCCGGGTAAGCAACTGCAAAGTCGTATTTACCTCGCCTAGACCGAGATACCCTACCGCCCTCTGGAGTGTACGCAGCAAAAATAGATTGAAAATCGAAAGACATGTAATACTCCTTAACTAACACCGATCAACAGCGTTTACATTCGCACCAGTCTTTTCTCTAAATAAATCAGCTTCAACTTTGCATAGACAAAGTTGCTAAGTCACGTATCAAGGGAGATCCTGAGACGCTTGTTAGTGCGTCCTTTACTTTGGTGTCCAACCACCGAGATCTTACCCACCTCTTTAGTGTTGGCAACGTGGGTCCCTCCATCCGCTTGCAGATCCAACCCCGAGATATCCACGATTCTAACCTCCGCTATGGTAGACGGAAGTTTGTTTATTTTCATTCTGATTAGATCAGGAATCTTAAGAGCTTCCTTCCTAGGGATGCTTTTCACATATATGTCCCTTTCTCTGTATACCTCGAGGTTTATAAGTTCTTCTACTTGAATGGCAAATTCGGAAGACATATGTTCCAGCTCAAAGTCCATTCTCGCGGCCAAGGGAGTCATATTCCCTCCAGTAACCAAAGCACCGAAGTCCCGCCATATGACGCCACATAAGATGTGTAGAGCAGTGTGGGTCCTCATCAATTCATATCGTTTATTCCAGTCAATTTCGACTCGGACTACAGTACCGACCGTGGGGCAATCCCCTTCAATTTCGTGGACCAAATCGTCTCCTGATCTACGAACACGGATCACATTGGAAATTCCATCATCCCAATTAAGCGCTCCTGTGTCACAGGGCTGTCCGCCGCCGCCAGGATAAAAAACGGTCCTATCAAGAACCACCTCATTGTCGGAAGCCCGTAAAACTGTAGAATCGCAGTACTTCATGTAGCTGTTTTCATAACAAAATAATTCGGTCATACTTTCAACAACTTGCTATATCCAATTTGACTTGCGTGGCTGTGTAAGTTGGTCGCCTTGATTCTAACGGTAGCCCGCTGAATTTTATGTGCACAAAACCATGGGGTCAACGAAAGAACTCTTAAGACTAACTATCACAAGTATTGTGACTAGAGATGCTAGAATTTCGTATAAGTATGTGTATGTAGGAAAAAAAGTGCATGGCTTCAAGTAAACCAGCAAGAAACATAGTCGTAAAGGGTGCTCGGGAGCACAACCTAAAGAATGTTGATGTGACCATTCCCCGGAACAAGCTGGTTGTCATCACCGGAGTTTCAGGTTCTGGAAAAAGTTCCCTTGCATTCGACACCATATACGCTGAAGGTCAACGTCGGTACGTAGAGTCTCTGTCCTCCTACGCTCGCCAATTTCTAGGAAGAATGGACAAGCCAGACGTAGATTACATCGACGGTCTTTCGCCCGCAATATCAATCGATCAAAAGGGCGTCTCCCACAACCCTCGGTCAACCGTTGGTACCGTTACCGAGATTTACGACTATTTGAGGCTTCTGTATGCCAGAGTCGGGACTCCTCACTGCTATAAATGCGGTCGATTAGTTCAAAAACAAACAGTACAACAAATTGTAGATTCAATAATATCCTTACCTGAAAATACCAGAATTCAAATTCTTGCCCCAGTGGTGCGTCGGAGAAAGGGCGAACATCGCGATGTGCTCGAAGCCGCTAGAAAAGCGGGCTTTGTAAGAGTGAGAATCGATGGAAATGTAAGCGACCTCTCGGATGATTTCAACTTAGATAAGCAGAAGTGGCACAACATTGACGTTGTAGTAGACCGGCTCGTGGTGAGCCCTTCCGTAGACAAAGTTAGAGTGACCGATTCCACAGAAGCCGCTCTTTCGCAGGCGGAAGGTGTAGTTCTTGTAGGTGTTCAAGGAGGGGAAGAGCAGATCTACTCCGAAGCATTTGCGTGTGTTCATTGCGATGTAAGTTTCGGAGAGCTGGAACCTCGAACATTCAGCTTCAACAATCCACACGGGGCCTGTTCTACTTGCACAGGACTTGGGTTCAAAATGGTAGTCGATCCTGACCTTGTTATTCCGGACCAATCCAAGTCGATAATTGACGGCGGGATTGAAGCTTGGTCCAGATCTGGCTCTATGTCGCCTTGGTATATGAGCCAATTGCGGTCACTGGCAGACTCAGCTGGATTCGACCCATCTGACCCAATTCTTAAAATGAAGGAGAAAGATCTTAAACTGGTGCTGTTCGGGACTCAAGGAAAACGCATACAAATTACCCACAAAACCAGGCGCGGCAGGAGCTATAGGTGGAATACTAGATTCGAAGGCGTAATTAATAACCTGGAGAGGCGCCACACCGAAACTGAATCTGACAGCGTACGCACAGATATTGAGAGATATATGACATCCTTACCCTGCCAAAAATGCAATGGCCGGCGTTTAAAGCCAGAATCTCTTGCCGTGACGGTAGCAGATGAAACTATCATGGACATCACCAATAAATCGGTACATGCCTGTCATAGTTGGATTGAACATTTGGAAAAAGGTAGTGTTCTGTCGTCCAGAGATTCGGTAATCGCATCACAAATATTGAAGGAAATAGATGCGAGATTAAAATTTCTACTCAATATCGGCTTAGATTATCTAACCCTCAGTCGAACCGCATCTACTCTTAGCGGAGGTGAAGCACAAAGAATCAGATTGGCCACTCAAATTGGGTCTGGGCTCATGGGTGTTCTTTACGTATGTGATGAACCTTCTATTGGTCTTCATCCAGCTGATGATGACCGACTTATAAACACACTTAAAGGGCTTCGAGATGTTGGGAATACTGTCCTCATCGTTGAACATGACGAGGCGATCATGCGCGCAGCAGATCACATCGTAGACCTTGGTCCGGGGGCAGGAGAACATGGAGGAGAAATCGTAGCAGCTGGAACTCCACGCAAAATAATGTCCAGTGCAGCCTCTTTGACTGGTCAATACCTATCAGGAAGAAAAAAAATAAGCATTCCACGCACTCGACGCAAAACAAACGGGAATTCCCTCATAATCCGAGGTGCGAAGCAAAACAACCTGAAAGGTATTGATGCCCACATTCCTTTGGGTGTTTTAGTTTGTGTCACCGGTGTGTCAGGATCAGGAAAGAGCACCTTAATAAATGAAATACTCTATAAACGATTAGCCCAACACTTTTACAGAGCTAAGGACCGCCCAGGGGAGTTTGATTCGATTGATGGGCTGGAGCACATCGACAAAGTAGTTAATATCGACCAATCACCTATTGGTCGGACCCCAAGAAGTAATCCTGCTACATACACTGGTACGTTTACGCCCATGAGGGAGTTGTTTGCCCAGGTACCGGAAGCAAGAAGCAGGGGATACAAACCTGGAAGATTCTCGTTTAATGTCAAAGGAGGAAGATGCGAGGCATGCTCTGGAGACGGCCACATCAACATTGAAATGCAGTTTCTTCCTGATGTGACGGTACCATGCGAAGAATGCATGGGCGGTAGGTACAACAGAGAGGCATTAGAGATACTTTATAGAGGTCAGAGCATAGCCGACGTGCTTTCAATGACTGTTACGGAGGCCCTGGAACTTTTCTCAAATATCCCTCGTGTGAAAAACAAGTTACAGACGTTGCAAGATGTAGGACTGGGTTATGTGAGGTTGGGACAACCTGCCACTCAGCTGAGCGGCGGCGAAGCCCAGCGAGTAAAACTAGCAACGGAACTATCGAAAAGAGCGACCGGACAGACTCTTTACATCCTCGATGAGCCAACCACAGGGCTCTCCTTCGAAGACTGTTCTAATTTGCTGAAAGTGATGCATCGGCTAGTAGATTCAGGAAACTCTGTCGTGCTGATCGAACATCACCTAGATCTGATCAAGAATGCTGACTGGCTAATTGATCTGGGGCCTGGAGCTGGGGATAAAGGTGGCGAAATTGTTTGTGTGGGAACTCCTGAACAAGTCTCTGGTATGAAGGAATCGCATACTGGCGATTACTTAAAACACATTCTCGATAATTTAACTGTGGGTGAAATCACACGTTGAATTAAAAGTGCCACCTACTTTCTCAAAACGATCAGGATGCATATCGGCTTTTGTCTCAAATCCATGCCTGAAATCCCTTTATGGCACCATCATTGTCCACCTTAAACCCTTATGTTAGACTGATCCGGGTATAACGACGAAAATATCACCATTGGCGGAAGGGCAAGCAAGCCGCCGTAGTATGGTGTGACAATAACTGAAGACAACAATAATTGGCGCGTTTTGTATATAACTGATGCGCATCAATGAGCACAAGGAGGAAGAATTTTGAAGTGGATCGATTTTGAAAAACCTAAATCTGTTGATGAAGCTGTAAAATTGCTTTCAGAGTCATCCGGTAATGCCCGTGCAATGGCTGGCGGAACGGATCTGATAGTCATGCTTCGGGTGGGACATCCTCGGGTGAACCCTGATGTCGTGGTTGATATTAAAAGCATCCCAGAACTCAATGAGCTAAGCTACAGTTCAGACAAAGGTCTGACCATAGGAGCGGCCGTTGAATGTTACAAGATTTACAATGACGAAGACACCAAGAAACATTATCCTGCGGTTCTGGATTCTGCAACTCTAATCGGGGGAACTCAGATTCAAGGTAGAGCAACTTTTGGTGGAAACTTATGCAATGCGGCACCAAGCGGCGACGCCATTCCAAATTTGATAGCGCATCGGGCAGTCGCTACGATTGCAGGTCCAAATGGCACAAGACAAATTCCAGTAGAGGAAGTTTGCACGGGCCCAGGTCAAACTAGCATTGGAAGTGACGAGTTACTGGTTTCAATTAATCTCCCAAGTAACGGACAGGACTTCGGTGCCAATTACATCAGATTCATCCCAAGAAACGAGATGGATATCGCAGTAGCAGGAGCCGGAGTGTCGGTAACAGTCGCAGAGGGAAAATTCACATCTGGTAGAGTTTGCCTTGCCTCCGTTGCCCCTACACCTTTATTCGTAAAGGAGGCGGGAGATGCACTAGTTGGGAAGCCAGTTGGTGAAGATGCGATACAAGGCGCTGCAAATCTAGCAAAAGAAGCAGCAAAGCCTATTTCTGATATGAGGGGCACAGCAGAGTACCGTAAGCACTTATGTGAAGTACTCACGCGCCGCGCTTTGAATACAGCAGTCGAACGAGCAAAGGGGAATTAAATAGATGCCAGGGAAAACCTACGTACAAACTACAATTAATGGGGAACAAGTTGATTTCTTGTGCGAACCCCGCCAGAGCCTACTGGAATGCCTTAGAGACGAAATCGGACTTACTGGCACAAAAGAAGGTTGCAACGATGGGAACTGTGGCGCCTGCACAGTAAGTATGGATGGAAGAGTTGTAACAGCCTGTCTTGTCCTCGGAGTAGAAGCGGAGGGCGCAAACATAGAGACGATTGAAGGTATAGCGGATGGAAGCAACCTACACCCCATCCAGCTGGCTTTTCTGGAAAACGCTGCGCTTCAGTGCGGTATATGCACTCCAGGATTCATTGTTTCTTCAAAAGCTTTGCTGGAGCAAAACCCTGACCCAACAGAGCATGAAATTAGATTCTGGCTGGCTAACAACCTCTGCCGGTGTACCGGATACGACAAAATCGTCAGAGCTGTACAAGACGCTGCCAAGAGATTGCAGGAGGCCTAAAGGAATATGACAACTATCGATAACGAGAGAAATGTAGTCCTAGCAACAAATACGGATTTCAAGGTGGTCGGAACGAGACCAGTAAGGCATGACGGAACCGACAAGGTTACAGGAAGGGCTCTGTACGGTGCAGATTATGATGCCTCAGGACTGTTACATGGAAAAATTCTTAGAAGCCCCCACGCTCATGCTGTGATTAAATCTATCAACACGAGCAAGGCTGAAAGCCTAGAGGGGGTTAAAGCTGTTGTAACATCGTCAGACTTCCCACAAGTTGCAGATAAAAATGTAGAACTTGGTGAAGATGAGACAAAGTTGAAGTGGCTCAGGGACAATATTCTCGCGAGTGATAAAACCCTTTATGGAGGTCATGCTATCGCTGGTGTTGCCGCCGTAAACCCACATATTGCAGAAGAAGCATTGAAACTCATAGAAGTTGAGTATGAGGTGCTTCCAGCCGTTCTTACAACACAGGAAGCTATGGCTGACAACGCATCGATCCTTCACAACTCTCTAACCACTCAAGAACTAGGAGAGGACACTGGAGTGGTCAGCAACATAGCAAGCCATTTCCAACATGTGAAAGGCGATGTAAAAAAAGGTTTCGCCGAAGCAGATATAGTCAAAGAGAGAGAATTTAACACCACAACAGTTCACCAAGGATACATAGAACCTCATAATGGGACAGCTTTCTGGAGCGCAGACGGACGCCTGCACGTCTGGTGCAGTACCCAAGGGTCATTCGTAGTAAGGGACAGCCTTGCAGATCTGCTCGATTTACCCGTTTCGATGGTTCGGGTAACACCAATGGAAATCGGTGGTGGCTTCGGAGGAAAAATACCCATTTATGTGGAACCGGTGGCGGCTCTTCTTTCAAGAAAGACTGGTGCGCCAGTCAAGATAGTAATGAGTCGCAAGGAAACCTTTGAGGGTTCAGGACCAACTCCAGGGTCATATATGAAAATAAAGATCGGCGCAAAAAAAGATGGCACAATCACTGCCGCCCATGCGTGGTTGGCTATGGAAGCCGGTGCCTATCCCGGATCCCCTGTTGGAGCAGCCGCACAATGTGTTTTTTCAACCTATGACATAGATAATGCTCTTATAGATGGTTACGACGTGGTAGTTAACAAACCGAAAACCGCAGCATACAGAGCTCCCGGGGCCCCAAACGCAGCCTTTGGTGCAGAACAAGTGATAAATGAATTAGCTGAAGAACTTCAAATGGATCCAATAGAATTCAGACTTAAAAATGTCGCAGTCGAAGGTACGCGAAGACCAGATGGGCCGACCTTTAGGAGAATAGGAGCGAAAGAAGTCCTGGAGGCTATGAGGGACCATCCTCACTACCAATCAGAGAAGCAGGAGGGCCAAGGTCGCGGTGTGGCAATTGGATTCTGGTTCAATATTGGTTTCGACTCGGCATGCAATATAGCAGTGAATTCGGACGGCACTGTCAACTTAACAGAAGGTTCTACTGACATTGGGGGCTCAAGAACATCTATAGCAATGCAAGCCGCAGAGGTGTTGGGGATACCAGCAGAAGACGTGCGCCCATCAGTAGTGGACACTGACACAGTAGGCTTTACTGCCGTAACAGGCGGCAGTAGGACCACATTTGCAACCGGATGGGCGGCATATGAAGCTGCACAAGACGTACGGCAGCAATGTATTGAGCGGGCCGCAAATATATGGGATGTAGATGCCGACGGCCTTCAAATGGAAGATGGGGTAATTAGCTCCACCGCTGATTCAGAACTCAAGATGACTTTTAAGGAGCTCGCTTCTCAACTCGGTGACAGTGGCGGAGGAATTTCCGGTAGCGCTTCTGTTAAACCAGGGGGGGTCGGAGGCTCATTTGCTGGTAATATCGCAGATGTTTCCGTAGATCCCGACACTGGTAAAGTCACAGTAGAGAGATTCACTTGTGTGCAGGATGCCGGTAAAGCTATTCACCCCAGCTACGTGGAAGGACAAATGCAGGGAGGAAGCGTTCAGGGAATAGGCTGGGCACTCAATGAAGAATATTTCATGGGTGACGACGGCAACATGAACAACTCCAGTTTATTAGACTACAGGATGCCAACAGCACTTGATTTACCAATGATTGACACTGTCATAGTTGAAGTCGCTAACCCAGGACACCCCTTTGGAGTGCGAGGAGTTGGGGAAGCAAACATTGTTCCGCCAACACCAACAATCGCAAACGCTGTGTATGACGCAACAGGAAAACGGATAACTGAACTTCCAATGAGTCCTGGTGCGGTATTGGCTGCGGAGTAAGCATAGGTCTTGGCACTGGTATTCATACCATCACTAATGCAGGAGCTCTCCAATGGAGAGCAAAGGGTAAACGTACAAGGAAATAATGTCAGGCAAGTAATTGATAATTTGGACGCCGTTTATCCGGGATTCAAAGACCGACTAGTAGAGGAAGGTCGCGTAAAGCCGAACATATCTGTTGCAATAGACGGGGAAATAACCCCACTAGGTATGATAGAAAAGGTCAGTGAGGACAGTGAAGTCCACTTCCTACCTGCCATTTCGGGGGGCTGATCCTACATAACTTGATGAAGTAAAACTGGGCCGTGATTCCTTAAAAGGGTCACGGCCCAGTTTGTTTACATTTATTTGAACAATAGGACAGTCAACTGATGATTGGAAAGAGCAGGTCACTTGATATAGAAGGGTACAGATCCCACTTCATGGATTGGGGACGAAGTAAAGAAACAATACTTCTAATTCACGGTGACATGAGAACAAGTAGAAGTTTCGATGCAGTAGCTCGAAGGCTATCTAGCAACTTCCGAGTCGTAGCTCTCGATTTATTTGGTCATGGCGAAAGTGACTGGCCCGAATCAGGTTACAGGTTCAAAGACAAGTCTGAAAACATTGGGCGGTTTCTGCAAATGCAGGGGCTTAATAAAGTGACTGCTGTTGCCCATTCATCGGGTGCTGTGGCGCTTTCTCTTCAGGCAAGGGATTATCCTAGTCAATTCAAAGGGCTCATTTTAATGGAACCTATGTTAGTAGTAGACGAAACGTTCCAGAGGATGGTCTCCAAGCGAGGTTCGCATCCAAGAACTACCTGGGCAACCCGCAAGGAATTAGCGGAACTTTTAACCAATCATGAAGTTACAAAAAGATGGGCTGCGGAGGTCATAGACGACGTAGTCAATCACGAAACCTATTTCAACGAAGAAGGAAGATTAGATATGAAATGGGCTAGCCCAACCGTCTCATGGAACGAACGTGAGAATGATTATATGAATCTGTTACCAGTGTTGGAGCTTTTAGCATGTCCCACTCTATTCATATCAAGTTCGCAGAGAAAGAGTACCTTCTCCAAGGCATCTGAAATTTCGGTAAAAAGGAAATGTTTTTCTTTCACAGTCATCAACAATACTGGACATAACATGTACATGGAACGACCTGATGCTGTATCGAAGTTAATCTCAACCTTTTGCTTGGGTGAAAAACTGCCGGAAGAAGTCTAAATATCAATAACTGGGGAGTCCGAAGAGTAGTTCACTAGGCGTGGATCCTGGACCGTATCCAACCTTGGCACCCTCCCAGGGATGAGCCCTGGCAACTTCTTCGTTTATATCAGCACCCCAACCAGGTGACGACGGTACAGTCATATAACCATCTATTATTTCAGGTTGAGTGGTAGTTAAATCATCCTTCCATGGGACATCATCGATATCGATCTCCATAATTCGTATGTTAGGTAAGCAAGCGCAAAGAGCCGCGCTGACAAATGACGAAAGATGGCTGTAATAGTTATGAGGAGCGACGTTATGCTGAAATACCTCGGCTAAATCTCCTATTTTTTTCGACTGGCTAAAACCATTCCAGGGAACGTCTATCATAAACATATCTGCTGCATGATGTTGGAAGTAGGGTAAGTAATCCCTCATATAGAAAAGGTTCTCCCCTGTACATATCCTTGTCGTAGTAGAATCCTTAATCTGCCTCAGACTCTCCGGTTGATACATGTCTATTTCAAGCCAAAGCATGTCGAACTGCTCGAGAACCTTTGCTATGCGCAAACAGGCCTCCGTCTTAAAGTGGAAATTTAGGTCAAGATTGATGTCTACGTCAGGTCCGACAGCATCGCGAAAAGTTCCGATTAGTTTTTCGACATGCCTTAAAACCCCTTTCGTAACGACCTGATCTGTACTGCCTCGACCGCCTCCGAACCCGCTGCCAAAATGCATTGCTGGATCACCGGGTCCGATAATATTAGTTTTCAAGGCCGTGAATCCTCTGCTTACAACCTCTTTTCCCAAAGCAGTAATATCATCCCATTCAAGAAGAGGAGGAACACCAATTAATTCGTGATTACGAACACGGGAACTACCACAATGTGACCAATACACCCTTACTCTATCTCTTGTAGGGCCGCCAAAAAGCTCCGCTACTGAAATCCCTAAACTCTTGGCTTTGATATCGATAAAAGCACAGTCCAAGCCTGCAAGGGCTTTTGCTGCTATACCTCCAGGACTTTGCCTCGTGGCACGAAACATATCCCAAAACCTAGTCTCGAACTCGCGCGGATCCTGACCAATAAGGACGGGCTTTAGATCTTCAATAGTACCCGAGACACCTCTGGGAGAACGTCCGTCACTACATTCACCCCATCCGGTAATGCCTTCATCAGTTTCAACTTTAACAAAGCCCCAAGGTCTCCATCCAGCATCTACGATGAATGTTTCCACGTTTGTAATTTTCATTTTTGCCGGTCCTTTCCTCGTTTATCAGCCTTTATCACTTTGTATAGGCTGGCTATACTGTTCACGCAACACCCTCTTTAATACTTTACCCATCGGGTTCCTTGGCAGTTCACTAACTACTACGACTGACTCTGGTTTCTTGAAACTGGAAAGACGACCACGGCAATATTCAATAACATCTCCCTCATCAATTGTTTGGCCTGACTTTGCTACAACTATTGCTCTTATTCTCTCTCCCCAATCTAAATCTGGAACTCCTATGATCGCCGCTTCGTCTATTGCTGGATGAGAATGTAGGACTTGTTCTACCTCTTCTGGAGAGACCATCTCTCCTCCCCTTTTGATAAAATCTTTCGCCCTTCCTGAGAGAAAAATATATCCATCTTCATCAAAGTATCCTAAGTCGCCCGTGTAGAGCCAGCCCCCCCGAAGTGCCTCAGCTGTTGCTTCCTCCTGATTCCAATATCCTTTCATCAAGCGAGAACCTCTCGCCACAATCTCCCCGTTTTCCCCAGAGGTTGCGTCGTCACCATTCTCATCAACTATCCTGACTTCCACATCTTCAAGAGGTTTTCCAATAGAGGTTAGTCGATTCAATTTCTTTTCAATCTCTTCCTCTGTGCCTTCAAGTATGTGATCTTCTGGTGGAAGCATGGTGATTGTTGCTGCTGTTTCGGTTTGTCCAAATGCATTGATGAAATAAGTTCCCGGAAGATTCTCTATCGCTCTCTTAATCACCTCAAGTGGCATAGGTGCTGCACCATAGGTTATTACTTCTAGGCTGGTCAGATCATGACTTTCGAACTTAGGATGATCCATTAGCATTTTCAACATAGTAGGAACCATCATGGCACGGTTGGCTTTTTCAGTCTGAACAAGATTCATCCACTCCTCTGGTTCAAACTGACGTTGGATTATAAGGGTACGTCCACCATATATGGCGGCCATAACTGCTTGAACCCCTGCTATGTGATACAGGGGAACTGTCAAAATATTCTTTTCCTCAATTTCCAAATCTGCGGGCGAAACATTACTCAGTATATAAGAAGAAAAACTATCGTGGCTGAGCATCACACCCTTAGGAACACCGGTAGTTCCAGCTGTAAACATAAGCATGGTCAAAGCATCTTCGTCATCATGGGGAAATCGTTCATCGGTGCTAACTGTTTCTATAATGCTTTCGTATTCAAGCCAATTTTGCGCGTAACCATCGATTACGACACGGAGATCTAACCCTTCAATGTCATCGACGATACCATTTATAGTTTCTGTATAGCGTTTGCCGGCAAATATTACCTTAGGAGAGGCATCACTTAACATGTATCGGATTTCTTCCGAACTCGATCTGAAATTCAACGGGACATATATTGCGTCGAGTTTAGCTGCCGCAAAATATGCTTCAATATGTTCGTTGCAGTTAACTTGGATAATAGCAACACGGTCTCCTTTGGAGACACCCATTTCTGCAAGAGCGTTTGAAAGACGATTTACACGATCAGACAGGCAAGCGTAAGTGATTCTTTTGCCATCAAACACAATAGCCGTTCTCTCGGGAGCTATTAGTGTCGTGATGTTGAGAAACTCTGAAGTGTTCATTTTCGAACGAAAATCTCCTAATAAAATCCTTGGTAATTTATCACCAACCAACCTTAGCCGCTATATCGAGTAAGGGAATATAGGAATATCCAATTGATAGAAAACCTAAGAACAAGTATAGCTAAGGTAATTCATATGCAATATGCAATGGATTTCGTGAACTTAAACAAACCCTTCGGTAGTATTGGATAATAAGCAAGGGCTCGGGGTTTAATTACAGAATCACTATAAATGTGCTAGAAATCACCAGATTTGTATAAGATTGGTTCGTAGAGATGCCTGCCCCATCGTTGACAGTTAGTAGTTACCGTTTGCTAACATGTCTACAGGAAAGCTTCAAGCATTAGGGGGATTTCAATTTGGTAACTGACGAATCGAAGAGGCTCTTGACTGCTGTTGGAGCATATACCGAAGGTTTGAAGGATAAGGATAAGACCGTAGCGGCAGTGAGAGAACTCAATCGGTTCGTCAAGCATTTCAGGGGGGAAACAGATTTTTCGTCTATCACTCCCTCTCAAATAGGCACCTACGCGGAAGAGGCCTGTAAAAACGGGGCCTCCCCTGAAGCCATTGAAGGGTTGCAGGCTGTTAGGAAATTCCTAACCTTCTCATTCAAAGAGAACCGTACTACAGTCAATCTTGCTACCCACTTTCGGATCCGAAAACCGAAGATATCGTCCTCATATAAAAGTGATGAAAATTCACCTCACGGTAGCGGACAAGAGATGACCCCAGACGGTTATGAGCAACTATTGTCTGAAAAAGATTCTCTTGAATCCAACAGGGTTCTTATTAGTGAAACTATCCACAAGGCCGCTTCTGATGGTGACGTAAGGGAAAACGCACCCCTGGAAGCAGCTAGGGAGCAGCAAGGCAGGGAAGAATCCCGAATTAAAGAAATAGATTCCATGATTAGGACGGCGATAATCGTAGACGCCAGTGGGAGAGGGACAGAGAAAGTACGAATTGGTGCCACGATACAGATAGAAGACCTAGGGAGAAAGAAGAAGTTTAGATACACCCTTGTGAGTCCTTCAGAAGCAAATCCATTGGAGGGCAAAATCTCAGACGCATCTCCTCTAGGCAAGGCATTCATTGGGAAAAGGGTAGGTCAGCGAGCGTCTGCAGAGACACCAAAGGGGACCAGCAACTTCAAGATCCTTAACATTTCGTGATCATCGCCCACTTCGATGCCTAATTTTCGACTTTTCGTATGACTCAAGGATATTGTGTGTATATTTCTTGGCTTCAGTGAACTCAGCTACCCTACCTACGAATGTGAATCTCAAACCAGACATTTTCCTCGGTTTATCCAACTTACCCGGTTTTCTCATGATAAATTGTAGAAAATCCTGTTTCTATTCAGCCCCTAAAACCTCATCAAGATTTATATATCACCTTGGCAGAGTGACATGACTCTAGTAGCAAGCAAAACTGACACGTATCAACTTGTAAACGAACTTAGCAAACGTGTAGAAGGTGACGTGCGCTTTGACAAGATGTCTCGGACTCTATGGTCAACAGACGCCAGCATATACCAGATAGAGCCTGTAGGAATCGTTCTTCCTAAGTCACGAGATGATGTTATAGCAGTGTTGGAAACGGCAAGGTCTTATGGTGTTTCAGTTCTGCCTCGAGGTGGGGGGACAAGCCTCGCAGGGCAAACCGTTGGTGAATCAATCATCATAGATTTCTCTCGGTATATGAGGAACGTAGGGGAGATTAATAACGAAGAAGGCTGGGTAAAAACCCAACCAGGCATAATACTTGATGAACTAAACGGTATTCTAGCACCTCACGGAGTGTGCTTTGCCCCCGACCCCAGTACTAGTAATAGGGGAAATGTCGGTGGCGCGCTCGGAAATAATTCTTGCGGGGCTCACTCGATAATGTGGGGGAAAACTGTGGACAACGTTTATGAATTAGATGTTGTCCTGTCAAATGGTGATACGGCATCTTTCGGGCACCTGTCCGGTAGTTCTCTCGAATCAAAAATGCGTATAGAAGGCTTGGAAGGTTCTATTTATCGAGATTTGTTCAATATCAGTGAAAATAACCGGGACGAAGTCCTAGCCAGATATCCCAAGATACAAAGACGGGTCTCAGGATACAATCTTGACGAATTCGTAGGTGGTCGCAATTTTAATATGGCCAGGTTCGTCGTCGGTTCAGAGGGAACCCTTATCACTGTTACTGAGGCCAAATTAAGATTAGTACCTCTCCCCAAAGTGAAAGGTTTGGCAGTTCTTCACTGTATGGAACTAATAGAATCTATGGAGGCCACCGTAGCAGTTCTAGAACTCGAACCAGCGGCGGTAGAACTCATCGGAAGTATGATAATTCGGCAAGCTCAATCGAATTTGGCATACTCCAGAATCACTGACTTCATAGAAGGCCAACCGGAGGCTCTACTTGCAATAGAGTTATCAGCAGATACCCAAATCGAATTAATTGCCAAGTTCGATCAACTTCAGCAAAGAATAGATAAAGGGGGGTGGGGATACGCTCTGATAAGAATGACTGATCCCATCGAGCAGCAAAAAGTTTGGGATGTCCGAAAGGCGGGCCTTGGGCTCATGATGAATGTTCCAGGCGATGCCAAACCATTGCCATTCGTAGAAGATACTGCTGTGTCCCCAGAAGTTTTGCCTGAATTCGTAAGACGCTTTGATGCTATTGTCAGAAAACATGGTACAGAAGCGGGCTACTACGGTCACGCAAGCGTAGGCTGTTTACACATTCGGCCACTTATCAATCTTAAGAACCAAGAAGGTGTCGACCGCATGGTCGCTATATCTGATGAGATTAGCGACCTAGTACTCGAGTTTGGTGGCTCACTTAGCGGTGAACATGGTGACGGATTGGTCCGAAGCGGGTATAACGAGAAAATGTTTGGTAGCCAGATATATCAAGCGTTTCGGGACGTAAAAAAAGCCTTTGACCCGGATGGGATTATGAATCCAGGCAAGATCGTTGACCCGCCCCCTATGACTGATAATCTTCGATATGGCCCCACCTATAACACGATTAAAACAGAGACTGGTTTTTCATTTAATGAAGAGGGTAGTTTCGCGAACGCGATCGAGATGTGTAACGGCCAAGGTGCCTGTAGAAAAATAGATGGCGGAACAATGTGTCCGTCCTATATGGTCACCAGGGATGAGGAGCACTCGACAAGAGGTAGAGCCAACGCGTTAAGGGCAGCAATATCAGGCGCCCTTCCTCCGGAAACTTTAAAGGATCAACGTCTCTATGAGGTAATGGATCTCTGCCTGGAATGCAAAGGGTGCAAAGCTGAATGTCCTTCCAACGTGGATATGGCAAAACTCAAATATGAATTCCTAAGCCAGTACCACAAATCAAATGGTTACAAATTAAAGAATCGCTTTTTCGGAAAAATTTCTTCTCTTAGCAAATTAGGGTCCTTTTTTGCCCCGATCACAAACTGGATGATGGATACATCATTATCCAGAGAGGTCTTGGAATCAATCATAGGAATAGATAAACGGAGATCCCTTCCCCATTTCACGTCACAAAGTTTTGAACACTGGTTTAGAAGTAGAAAATTATCTTCGAAGGCTAAAGAGGTCAATGGTCAAGTTGTGCTCTTCCCGGATACGACCACAAATTACAATCATCCTGAACTTGGTATTGCCGCGGTCAATGTGATAGAAAAACTTGGATATGAAGTAGTGATTCCTGAAATACGCTGCTGTGGTAGACCCATGTTATCGAACGGAATGATGGATGAAGCAAAAACGAATGTGGATTTCAACATTAATGCTATCCATCCGTATATTGAAAATGGAGCTAAACTCGTAGGTGTCGAGCCCAGTTGCGTTCTAGGATTCGTGGGAGATTTTGAGGACCTCTCAAGCATGCCGGATAAAGCTCGCAAGATTTCCGAGAATACAATGTTAATTGCACAAATCATCATGAATGACGTTGAATCCAATGGGGATGTTAAATTCCCGAC
>CAZZBP010000003.1:0-45634 GCA_964652755.1 uncultured Dehalococcoidia bacterium | reverse complement strand
GGTCATTTGGGTTCTTTAGAGAGCATTATGAAATTTCTATGGAAATTGGAGACCTTTCTCTTTTTCCAGCTATAAGAAAAGAAGAAAAGGACGTAATCGTCATCTCTGAAGGTGTTTCCTGCAGGCAGCAAATACAGCAAGGAACTAGCAAAGATTCTCGCCATTTAGTGGAAGTCTTGGCAGAATACTTATAAGGGCGACTATACGGGACCTTGACCAGGAATTAACCTGTCGATGTTGATTGCTTTATTGTCTCTAGTTGCTCGAACTCTCAAATTCTCTCCAACCATCAGGATGTCAAACGTATGCCTATCAACCTCTATTTTTTCAGATGAAAGGTAGAGGACCAAAGTCTTTTCATCTTGAAGAATTTCCTTACCCTCGAGTAATCCTTCAATATATCTATAGGGCGGGCAGGCGTCGATAATCACGCGAACTATTGTTGCCACAACCCTGAACGGGTATGTAAAGATTCGAAATAAATTCATCAACCTTCCGATTAAATATACTTCATCTATCTAATAAGTTGAGGTATCTGATATGTCAGATTAGATTTACTGCCATTTAACAAACCTTAAACCTGAACATAGTAAAAAGCCAAATCGAATACTCTTTTGGATTTGCAGAGAGTCCAGCTACCAACATAAAATTCTTTTATCTGAACTGTTACCATTTTTCAAAACTTGGAGAGCATTTATGAGAGTTGGATTCATTGGAATAGGTCTGATGGGACGCCATATGGCTCGTCATATCCTTGATGGTGGCAACGATTTGACCGTTTACGACATAGACAAGACCGCAGCTACGGACCTACTCGATAAAGGTGCAAATTGGGCTTCTAGTCCTGCAGATGCATCGCGAAACAGTGAATTAGTTTTCACGTCTTTACCTCGACCTCAAGATGTAGCAGATGTAGTTCTTGGCGAGGGCGGTGTCTTGTCGGGCGCTAGTGAGGGAACAACTTTTTTCGATTTAAGCACAACTGACCCAAATACAATTCGACATATTTCCGAGGCATCATTAGATCTGGGAATAACTGTGTTAGACGCCCCTGTAAGTGGCGGCACTATAGGAGCTGAACAAGGAACGCTTTGTATCATGGTCGGTGGCGATCAATTACTTTATGACCGATATAAGCCAGTATTGGATTTAATGGGTAATCAAGTAATGTACTGTGGAAACTTAGGGTCGGGTGCAATCTGCAAAATCGTAAACAACCTAATCGGAATGACGCTCGGAGTGGTACTTTCTGAAGCCTTCAGTATTGGAGTTAAAGCCGGTGTTGACCCTATGACTCTCTACGAAGCTATTTCAATGAGTTCTGGGGAGACCAGACAAATGCATACTTTCCCCAACACCCTCTTCGAAGGCAACTTCAAACCGGGATTCAAGCTCGATCTCGGGGCAAAGGACGTAGGTCTAGCTACTGACATGGGCCGCGCACTTAAAGTTCCAATGGAAATCTCTAACTTGGTTCAACAAAAGTATGTGGACGCTCAAAACAGAGGCTGGGGAGCTAACTCCGCTATTTCCATAGCGCGCCTACAAGAAGAGCGCGCCGGAATTGAGATCCGCCAGAATGGTTCCTAACAACTGAACATAGAACGTTGAGTAGACACCCTTAATGATCCAAAAAACCACTCTGGCAAATGGCCTCCGCATAATCACTGATTTCATGCCCTATACGCTATCGACCTCTATTAGTCTTGGTGTTCAAGTTGGTTCGAGACACGAACATGACAATATTGCTGGCATAGCGCATTTTATAGAGCATCTTCTGTTCAAAGGTACTAAAGACATGCCTGATCCCCTGCAAATAAGCGAAACTATTGAGCAAACGGGTGGAACGTTGAATGCTGCTACTGAACATGAATCCACCATCTATTGGTGCAAGATAGTCTCCGATTTCACAGAACAAAGTTTGAAACTCCTCTTTGATATGCTTCAGAATTCTCTTTTTAAGCCTCAATCTATTGAACTGGAAAGACATGTGATCATCGAGGAGTTGAACGGTGTGAATGATGATCCAAGCTCCAAAACCGAAGCTAATTTAGATGAGCTCATGTGGCCGGCTACTGCCCTTGGAAGAGATATTGCAGGAACCAAGGAGACCGTCAAATACATTTCCCGGGAAGAAATCTTAAATTTTCTGTCAACACATTATGTAGGCTCAAGTATTGTTTTGAGCGTAGCTGGCAACTTGAAACATGATCAAGTAGTAGATGCGGCTCACCGGTACTCATCAAAAATGAGTACCGGTGAGAAAGTAGAAATCCCTGAAATCATCTCAACACAGTCGTCGCGGCAGTTTCGGAGCGAATATCGTGATACTGAACAAATACACATGTCCATGGGGTTTCCAGGAGTGAGCAGAGGCGATCCAGACAGATACGCGGTAGATCTTCTTTGTACAATCCTTGGTGAAGGCATGAGCAGCCGTCTTTTCAATGAGATAAGAGAGAAACGTGGGCTTGCTTATGATATCGGAAGTGGTGTATCACATTTTGATGATATAGGCTCGATACAAGTTTTTGCCGGGCTTCACAAGACCAAATATGAAGAAGCTATAGCTGTCATAATTTCCGAACTAGACCGTTGTAAATATGACATAGCTGAAAGTGAGCTCAACAAAGTAAAATCGCTCATCACAGGCAGACTTAAACTTAGATTGGAAGACACCCGGTTTGTCTCAGGATGGAACTTATCGCAAGAATTGTCCAGCTCAGAAATAAGAAGACCTGGAGACGTGTTGCGTGACATTGAAGCTGTAACTGTTTCCGACGTTACAAAAGTCGCACAAAAATACATGACCCATGATCGAATGAATATATCTATTGTGGGGCCTATAGGAAAACCCAGTCTGATCTAACCTGCTTGCAAGAGAACACTTAGTTTCCTTGACACTACGAACGGCTGATTGCTACTATTTTTCCCTATTCTAGAGCTGGATCCTTGGACTCTCCCAGTTATGATACAAAGTACCCATCTACCTTAGGAGCAGAGCATTGACACATGTAAAGTGCCTGCGGTGCCGCGAATGTAAAAGCGAGTACCCCATAGAGCCATTAAATGCATGTGAGTTCTGTTTCGGCCCTTTGGAGGTCGCATACGATTACGAGGCTATATCAAAGACAGTTAGCCGAAAAAGTATTGAGTCCGGGCCAAACACAATGTGGAGATATCACGATTTCCTCCCAGTCGAAAAAGAGTCGGCGGTCGACATATCTACAGGATTCACCCCTCTTATACATGCTAAGAATCTAGGGCATCAGTTGGGACTCAATTACCTCTACATAAAAAACGACAGCGTAAATCCCACTTTTTCTTTTAAAGACAGACCCGTTTCAGTTACAACTACAAAGGCTCTAGAATTTGAGTTTGATGTATTGGCATGCGTATCCACTGGAAACCTCATGGGTTCGGTTGCAGCACATGGAGCTAAGGCAGGGATGAAAACTATGGTGTTTTACCCTGCATATCTTGAGCAGGGAAAAATTCTAGGCGCCGCGGTATACGGCCCCACCATGGTTGCAGTAGACGGTACATACGATCAGGCAAACAGGTTTTGTAGTGAACTCGCAGATAATCATCGTTGGGCTTTTGTAAATATAAATATGAGACCCTATTACGCTGAAGGGAGTAAGACTCTAGGATATGAGGTAGCCGAGCAATTAGGATGGAAGGCCCCAGACCACTGCGTCGTTCCAGGTGCATCGGGTGAACTTCACACCAAAATATGGAAGGGTTTGCAAGAATTCGAAGACGCGGGATTAATAGGAAAGGCCAAGACCAGGATGCACTTGGCCCAAGCGGAAGGATGTTCGCCTATAGTTCAAGCGTTCGAACAAGGCAGCAATCAGGTTGTCCCAGTAAGACCTGAGACAATAGCCAAGTCGCTAGCTATAGGGAACCCCGCGGCCGGCCCGTATTCTTTGGAAGTTCTAAGAGAGACAAATGGGACAGGTATAGCTGCAGTGGAGAACACGATCATTGATGGTATAAGGCTACTAGCAGAGACAGAAGGAATCTTCACGGAAACTGCAGGTGGTGTGGTCATATCTAGCTTGAAGAGATTGATAGAGCAAGGCAAAATTGGAAAAGATGAAGTGACTGTTGCCTACATTACCGGAAATGGGCTCAAAACAATGGAAGCAATGGGGGATTTTGTGGAACCGGTGGAAACCACTCCTGATTACGAAACCTTCCACACTGCGCTAGCCGCTTCACAAGCGGGGGTATAGATGGCTAATAAGAGAGTCAGATTTACCTTCCCCCAAGGCTTGATCAAGCAGCCTGTCATTTATCAGTTGGGAAAGGATTTTGAGGTTGTTACAAATATCCGACGAGCAGATGTCAGAGACGATATGGGTTGGGTAGTGCTAGAGTTGGAAGGTGAAGACAAAGTGATCAATGACAGTCTTAAATGGGTAGTCAGCACTGGAGTGAGGGTGGATCCGGTGGGCGGTGACATCATAGAAGGATAAATTTCACCCGTCGGCTAAAGACGGGTTCAGGACGGTGGATTATCTATTAATGAGCGCGCCAGTAAGAATACCAACTCCACTGAGGAAGGTGACGAATGGGGAGGATAAGGCCTCCGTTAGCGCTGGGTCGATAGATGATGTTTTAGATTCCCTTGAACATCAATTCCCGGGGATAAAAGATAGAATTTGCGATACGGATGGTGGTCTCCGAAGCTTTGTAAATGTCTACATAAACGGTGAGGATATCAGATTCATTGACGGAATGAGCAGCACTGTAAACTCAGGGGACGAAGTAAGTATAGTACCCGCTGTCGCAGGAGGAAAATAACCCAACTTCACCAGGAATTTCAATTGTCATGCTCATATGCGGCCGGAGCTTTCCCATTTTTTCCTTTGCTGTGTCCTAACTGATTCATCAGAAACCCTGTATCTACTCCAAAAACAATTTCGGTAGTTTTCAAACTCCCCTTTCACAATTGAACCGCGAATCTCAGCCATTAACTGGATTACGAAGCTAAGATTATGTATGGATGCTAGACGGTAAGCGAGATATTCCCTAGCCCTAAATAGGTGATTTAGGTAGGCGACTGAGAACCTTTCACAGCAATAGCAGTGGCATGCGCTGTCAACTGGTCCATCAAAATTTTTGAACTTAGCTGCCTTTATGTTTAGTCTTCCCCCACTCGTGAACAATGCCCCATTTCTTGCGACTCTTGTAGGCAACACACAATCGAACATATCGATTCCTCTAGCAACACACTCTACAATGTCCTCCGGTGCCCCGACACCCATGAGATATCTAGGTTTTCCTTCTGGAAGTAATCCGGCTGTCAAATCTGTTATTTCATACATTTTCGATTTTGACTCGCCTACGCTCAACCCACCTATTGAATACCCTGGCATGTCGAGATTATTCATAAATTCAACTGATTGCCGGCGCAGACCCTTAAAAAGCCCTCCTTGAACGATGCCGAACAGAATCTGATTTGTATTAGTCCTTGATCTAATACATCGCTCCATCCACCTGTTTGTTCTTGAGATACCTGCACTCACCAACTCTTCATCCGCATCATGAGGTAAGCAAACATCAAGAGGCATCATTATGTCCGAACATAGTTTCTCCTGTACATCTATGATGGCCTCTGGGGTAATCAAATGTGTACTTCCATCAATATGTGATCGGAAAGTTATCCCATGCTCGTTTATTTCTCGCAGGTGTTTGAGGCTAAATCCTTGAAATCCTCCGCTGTCTGTAAGAATAGGACCATTCCAGCCCATAAACCTATGAAGTCCTCCAAGATTTGAAATAATCTCAACACCGGGACGCAGGTACAAATGGTAAGCATTACCGAGAACTAGACCTGCACCGACGCTTTCTAAATCTTCAGGATCAAGCGCCTTTACCGAACCCTGCGTGGCTACCGGCATGAAAAGCGGAGTATTAACACATCCTCTGGGTGTTATTAACCTTCCCGCCCTTGCTTTCCCATCGACATTTTCAAGCCAAAAAGATGTAGTGGTTTCCCTATTTTCCATATCAATGTACTAGTGTAAAAGAGAACATTTGTGGCCATACGCCTTGTATTATTAACTGTATACCCATTACTAGGACGATCAATAAAAGGATTCTCAGTATCCAAACACCTCTTATTATTTCCATAAGTCTTGCACCTACCTGGCCTCCAATTATTAGCCCCACTCCTGACCAAATAAAGGCTGGATACCAGTCAACGTTTCCAAGATAAGCGTGAACTCCGGCTCCTATCGTTGAATAAATAGAAAGTGCGAATATAGAAGTCGCGACAGCAATTTGAACAGGGAATCCAAACGCGGACACAAGTACAGGGGTCCTCAAAAACCCCCCACCTGTGCCAAAAAAACTCGAAATAAATCCTAGGACAATGTTGAAAGCAGTTCCCAGCGATTCGTTAAATTCAAAGACAAACACTTGTCCCTTCTTCGCAACTATCCTCCTTTTTACCATAGTAAACTGAAGCCAATCAGGCATGGTAGAAAAGGCAGGGGGTTTTGATAGTTTAAACTTTTCAAATGCCTCTGAGCTCTCTCGTTCTCTGCTCTCGGGTTTCAATCCGATAAGAATACCCAGACTTAGTAAAAGTATTCCAAAGAGTATTTTGAATAATCCCGATGGGGCATAATCTAATATTAGCGGGGCGAATATGGAGCCAGGTACGGCAGCTAGAGCAAAAAACAAGCCACTCCGCAAATCAATAAATCCCGTTCGTTTGTAAGCGAACGTTCCAGATATGCTGTTCACCGATACCAAAGCTAGAGAAGTACCAGCCGCTACGGTGGGGTCCACACCGAAGAAGAGCATAAGAGACGGTGCGAGAATTACCCCTCCGCCTGCACCTACCAATATCCCATAAATTCCTGTACCGATACCAAGGACAAGATACGGTACTATCTCCTGGAAGGCTTCCAACTAGCAGACACCACCTAATCTATTGTATTCGCCGGAAGTCAAAACAAATTTCAGAGCTTCCCTAACATACTTATCAGGGACTTCATTATTTGTAATTGCTTTACCAATACCATCTAGGAGCACCCAACTTATAGACCCTCCGGTAGTTTTCTTATCAGACGTCATGGCAGAAATAATAGCCTCCGAATTAAGCCCGGGTGCAGAAATTGGCAATCCATAAGCTTGTAAAACTTCCTTTTGTCTTTCCACATCATCAAGATCCATAATCTGAAGCAGTTCTCCAATTTTGGCAGCTCCCATCATACCGACGCTTACCGCCTCCCCATGGAGGTATTCTGTGTACCCCGTAATGGATTCGATGGCATGGCCAATCGTATGCCCGTAATTAAGCAATATTCGAATTCCGAGTGTCTCCTTCTCATCTTGGGAGACAACTCCTGCCTTGATGGCCACACTTCTTCTAATAATTTCGGTTGCAATCTCAGGGTCGAGTGATTTTAGCTCAGATACATGGCTTTCAAATGTATCAAGAAGGCCAACATCCAGTATTAAACCGTGCTTTATCGCTTCAGCCCATCCTGACGTAAGCTCTCGAACTGGAAGTGTCTTCAGTGTTTCCACATCTGATAAAACAAATTTAGGTTGATAAAATGCACCTACTAAATTCTTACCTTGTGGCATATCAACAGCGACCTTCCCTCCAATAGAAGCATCCATCATGGCAAGAAGAGTAGTCGGGATTTGAACGAATGGAATTCCCCTTAAATAGGTCGCCGCCACAAAGCCAGCCAGGTCTCCCACAACACCACCGCCGACCGCTAGTATCAGATGGCCCCTTTCGGCCTTGTTCTCGGCTAGCCAACTGTAGACTTGTTGAACCGTCTCCAGGTTTTTACTCGTCTCACCAGAGGAAATCATATAAACATGGGTCGGTATTCCAACCTCTTCCATTGATATCTGTGTCTTGCTTGCATAAGTATGTGCACTTTCGTCTGCAATCACATAAGCTGCAGAAGGGGACATCAGGCTTCTAACTCTCCTACCTACCTCTTCCAATATTCCCCAACCAACCCAAATTGGATGGTCTCCCGTGGACGTCTTTACTTCACCAGCAAGGTCTGGATATTGCGAAGAATTCATAATGACAATCTCTCAATTATCTTTTTTGCTACCGCCTCTGGCTCAAGAATTTCAGTGTTTACAACAAGATCTGACTTGGAATAGGAATTTTCTCTCTCAGATAGCAATCGCCGTATCCTAGCTAAGGGGCAATCTGAAAGCAGCATCGGCCTAGCTGCTTTCTCTCCTACAGCCTCCTCATGACCCTTCAACCTTTGAAGAAGAATCTCTGGCTTGGCTGTCAGACAGTTTATTTTCCCAGCGTTCAACATAATCCGCCGATTCTCATCAAAGGTAGGCACCCCACCTCCCGTGGAAACTATCTGGCCTGTCACACTGGAAATCTCTTTCAATAATTTTGTCTCGATTTGCCTGAAGCCTTCTTCACCGCACATATTAAAAATCTGTGGAATGGTTTTACCCTGGATATTCTCTATTTCGTAGTCCATATCGATAAAAGTTACACGCAGTATCCTAGCTAGAGCCTTGCCGGTAGTAGTTTTACCAGTCCCAGAAAAACCTGTCAGATAAATGTTGTAATCCATAGTTAGGGCATAATGACTGTTGGAATCATTTACTCAGATCTAAACATAAACAGTCTACAACAATATTTTAGTTATCAATTAACAGCAACGAAATTTATCATAAACTTATTAGAGGAATAAATTATGCGAATAGACGGAAGAAAGGAGTTGGAGTTAAGGCCTGTCACAATTGAATTAGGTCCCATGGAATTTTCAAACGGTTCTGTGATTATTTCAACAGGAAAAACAAAAGTGCTCTGCTCCGCGAGCGTAGACGAGCGGGTACCAGGCTTCTTATCTGGATCTGGTCAAGGATGGATCACTGCTGAATACTCTATGCTCCCAGGATCACCGGCCCCCCGTAGCTCAAGAGAAAACCGTCGCCGAGGACGATCTCAAGAAATACAAAGGCTTATAGGCAGATCTCTCAGGGCGGGAGTAGAACTCGAGAAGCTAGGAGAGCGTACAATCACTATCGACTGTGATGTACTTCAGGCCGACGGGGGAACTCGGACAGCTTCAATTACTGGCGGGTATGTTGCCCTTTACCTTGCTGCAGTGGGATTAGTAACGGAAGGATCACTGCAAGACACTTCCATGTTCACAAACGTCGCAGCAACAAGTGTGGGTATTTTCGGTAGAGAAGTTCTTCTGGACCTCTGCTATGAAGAGGATTCTACAGCAGGCGCAGATTTCAATATTGTTATGGCTGAAGATGGAGGAATAATTGAGATTCAAGGTGGAGCCGAAGGCAATAGGTTTCAGAGAGATACAGTGGACAAAGTAATGGACGCCGCCGAACTGGGGATCGGGAACCTGTTTCGGACACAAAACGAAATTATCACCACACTATAGCCCTCGCCCTTACGGCCAACTCGAGTTTGCAGTCTTTCGAGGGGATGGCAATAAACAAGACCCGATTGACCTGTAATTTTTCATTTATATTCTGGCAAACTATTAACAGAAACCCTGTAATTTAACAAAAATGGTAACAATCGTATGAATCGCTTCCTTGCCTATGGAGTTGGGACATTACTTTTCATTCTTGTTATTACAAGCGTTGTACTCTCAATCAACCGCAAGAGCCATACGATGAAAGAAGGCACCCCGGAAAGGGTTGTCCAAATTTACCTTCAACACCTGTCCGAAGAGGATTTCGAAAATGCTTACGCCTTACTTAACAATGAACTAAAATCTGAATGTGATTTCAGTGAATTCATAGCAAATTCCACGTTGGCCAAAACCAGGTTCAAGGGTGATAGTCTCACACATAAAAACACCAATGAATTTGAAGGGGTAGCAGTCGTATCAATAGAGGTGACCTCAATTCAAACTTCGATTCCATTTGGTGCTGACGAAACCAGAAGGGAAGAATTGTTTACCCTCTCATTAGAAGACGGAAAATGGAAGATTTCCGACCTTTGGTTCCCGGCAGAGTGCTAGTGCAAGAACCGATTGCCTGCTATTTATGCACCAATGTCAGAGCTGAAGAAGAGGACCTGTCATGATTGAGATACTCGAGTTCGTTCCCTTCTTAATTATCGCCGCGATATTCGCTGCTGCAATTTATCTAACTTTTTCCCAGAGAATTAGAACCACACATAATGCAACCAGCAGTGTCATAAAAAGACTTTACTTTTACGGAGTCTTATTTGTCGCCCTAACTATGGGTGTTACCGGAACAGTTCAACTTACGCAGTTTTTGTTGGAAGAAATTTTCGCTGGAGACGTCATCGAAGCAGGTCCCGAAAGGGCTGCTCTAGGAATCGCACTCGTCTTAGTAGGAACTCCACTCTGGTTTTTTCACTGGCGTTTGGTAACCAGGCAGGTTCGTGTCGATATATCAGAGAGGGCTTCTGGAATCCGAAAATTTTACACATATTTTGTCCTCGCTATCAGCGTCGCCATAATTGCAAGTTCATTAATTGGAGTTATGGAAACGATACTAGAAGTGAAAGATCTAGATTGGTATCAAGTCGCTACGATTCTCCCTATTTTATGTGTCTGGGCTTTTCATTGGAGACTAGAATCAATCGAGGGAACAGGATCAGAAGCAGGTGAAGCTTTACACAACGTATATCTTTACGGATCAAGTGCATTTGGCCTCATTCTAGTCTCTATTGGCCTGGGGGGGATGCTTCACGCGTTGTTGCAGGCCTTATATGATTCAGTCACTGGGAATCTTCTTATGATTGCAGAAGAACGCTCTCACTGGACGACGTCAACTAGACATTATGGGGCAGCGTTTATTTCAGGGTTACTCCTATGGGGCACTCATTGGCTGGTTTTCGCCCGTAACGATGCCAATAACCGGTTCCGAACAACCTACCTATACTTAGCCTCTATACCGGCAGGTGGAATTATATCCACAGTAGCTACTGGCTCCATTTTGTATGGGGTCATTTCCCTCATCTTGGGCATTGAAGGAACGGAGAATAGCCAGGTTCTGTCACAGGCTCCAGGTGGCCTTAGCTCTCTTGTAGTTGGCTTATTTCTGATTTTTTACCATCAAGAAATTACTACTCGGGAGTCAGGGGACAGGCAATCAGAAAGCTTTACGAACAACAGATTGGCTTTCTTATATTCATTCTCATTCATTGGAATAGCAGTTTCCGCTCCCGGGATCGCCACACTGGTTTATACAGTATTAAGTGCAATTACAGAGCCATCTACTGCGATACTCGGTTCAAGTCCTGAATCATGGCGAGACCCGGCAGCTTCAGGCCTAACAATGCTTATTCTCGGAGGCACTATTTGGGGATATATTCAAATCAAGTATCTTTCTAGAGCCAAAATAAATGAGCCGAACACGTTATCGGCGAAAAGGATTTATTACACCGGAATTATCGGAATCGGATTACTTGTAGCCGTTGCAGCTCTTTCAACATTCATTTTCGTCGTTCTACGCGATATATTGGCTGGAGATTTGGGTTATGAAACGGTTCGCTCAATACGGATACCCGTTTCAATATTGGTGGCATTTGCTGTGGTAGTTCCTTATCACTGGTTGCTGCAAAGGGCGGAACACCAACAAATAGAACCCGAACCAACGACAAAAACTATAAGACCTAGAAAGAGGGTCACAGTATTGGCCCCGCCAAACAGCAGTTTTTTTATTGCCCAGCTAGAAGACGACCTAGGTTATCCGGTGACCTCAGTGAATTGGGCAGATTCAGGAGCAATTGATCTAGAGCTAGATATAGAAAATACAGTGAGCGTCACAGATGCGATCTCGGGAAGTACAGGAGACAATGTAATAATTATCCCAGAACCCGGCGGTCTCAGGGTTTATTCGCATGATTAAGATTAATCTCAAGTCCCAGGCAATAAATTCCCGGGATAGTTCGGAATAAAGGTGGTATTAATGACATCAATTCACGTATTAGGTGCCGGCACGCCAACTCCGACACCGAACAGATTTGGGTCTGCATTTGTTGTAAAGACTGGGAGTGACCAAATAATGCTGGATTGTGGCCCAGCTGCTACTCATAAACTGGTAAAAGCTGGACTCTGGCCCACAAATATAAACCACCTTTTCTTCACTCATCACCACTTTGATCATGATATAGATTACCCTTGTTTCTTACTGTGTCGATGGGATCAAAGCACTGGAAAAGAGGACATATTAAAAGTCTACGGCCCTAAACTAACCGAACAAATCACGAGGGGAATATTGGACAAGGAGGAAGGATTATTTGCCCACGACTGGATTGCAAGAGTAAATCACCCTCTCAGCCAGAGAATACACGTGAACAGGGGGGGGACACTTCCTAGAAAGCCACCCTACGTGCAAGCAAAAGACGTCGGCCCTGGAAAAGTGCACTCTGGGAAGGACTGGGAAGTAACGGCGGCATCCGCAGAACACGTTCAACCGTATCTGGATTCTCTAGCGTATCGGTTTGAAACTCCCAACGGAAGCATAGTTTTCACTGGAGATACTCAACCTTGTGAATCTGTGGAGACATTGGCACATGAGGCGGATATGTTGCTCTGTATGTGCTGGGATGAGCAATCCGTTATGGATGAAAGCGGGGAGGCGGGGGGCCAGTGCGGTACTGAAGGCGCTGCAAAAATGGCTCAGAGTGCCGGAGTAAAGAAACTGGTGCTTGTCCATATAGGGCCTCATTTGTCTCAAGATAAGGTCAAGACTAGAAGTGCCAATGATCTGTCCAAAATATATGAAGGTGAGATCGTTTTTGCTGACGAAATGATGTCTCTAAAAATGTAGTCAGGATATGGGGGAAGTATCGTCTACCTTACCAGCACCCTCATCACTCCATTCCGTACCCACAACTTCCATAAGCAAGAATTCCTGACCACCTCTTCGCACAGGACGCACTTTTTTAAATCCAGCCTTTTCAAATGAAGCCTGAGCTCTGTAGTTCCACGCCAGCGTGTGCAAGTAAACCCTGTCAAGTTCTATATCTAGGAAAAGGTGGGTCAGGAGAGTTTTAACTATATCCGTACCATAGCCTTTTCCCCAGTACCCTTTGTCTCCAATCATAATCCCCAGCTCTGCCTCGCGATTTCTCATGTTAAGGTCATAGTACATGACGTTACCTATATGTACGCCGTCTAGGGTGTCAACCGCCAACCTTTTCGACCTATAGCTCGGAAATTGCATTTCTTCTTTCGTGTATCGAAAAAAATCGTCGTAGGACATCGTAAGAGGACGTGTCGCATCCAAACGTGACAGTTCATCATCTACACGCCATGAATATTCGTCAGGAATATCATCGATACGCTTTTCTCGGATGCGTATGACCTCCCCAACTATGTCAACGTTGGGAAGTTCATTCTGTTCATTTTTTGACCAGGGAAAGCCCTTTTTGAACAATTCCAACCTCGTTACTGTAAGTCAAAGTGGAGAAAATTTTTTCTTCGTCAACCCAGCCAACCGTATCAAACTCAGTGTCATGGAACGAAAAGTCTCCTCCAATAGGGCTCATCAAGTAATAAAAAACCGATTTATGAAGTATTTCTCGGCCATTATAAGAGGGTAATTTATACTCTATATTACCAATGTACGCATTGATTTTTACCTCTAATCCTGTCTCTTCTCTAACCTCTCGAAGGGCAGTCTCTTCATGGGTTTCTCCACTATCAGGTGTCCCTTTGGGAAGGTTGCAGGAGCTAGGATCATTCCTGCAACAAATTACTACCTGAATCTTACCGCCACGGATTCTGTAAACAATTCCGCCAGCTGAAACCAGGATCTTGCCACCATTCATTGATCGGTTCTTCCTCAAGTTAATATATTTATCTCTTCTCAAATGTATTCTGATTAACTAACAATTCTAGAAACGAGAAAAATACTCGTCAATAAACAAATAAGTCGGCGGTCAAGAATGAGCCTTGAACTACGCCTGCTTTCAGATGTAGTATAGTTGTCGATGAGTTTTACTCGTTTCGCCCTTTAAGTCGGTCCAGAGAGTCTGGCAAGGGAGTAGAAATATGGAAGGCCAACTGTTTGGCGTGTAACGTTGGCTTGAATATTACCTCTTGCGACTAAGGAGCAGGAGGTTTTTTTTTGGTGTTTTTGTCTTCAATCCCGGATATCGAACAAAGAGATCGTATAAAATCTGCTCCACGTTCCCAACTAGCCATCTCTCACAACAGTACTTTTCCTAGATGACCGAGAAACGTATCCAATCATCTACACAGATCGAACGCGCTCTTACCCGCATATCCCATGAGATCCTGGAAAGAAACGGGGGAAGTAACAATGTGGTTCTCGTCGGTATGCACTCTAGAGGAGTTCCCCTAGCCAAGAGAATTAGTTCTATTATCCACGGATTCGAGGCCAAAACTGTTGATGTTGGAGTTCTGGATATTGGACTTTATCGGGACGATATTTCAGAAAAGGGAAGCCAGAGAATGAGGCCTACAAATATCCCCGTAGATATTAATGGCAAACGGGTAGTGCTAATAGATGATGTTCTCTATACCGGAAGATCAATAAGGGCAGCCATGGATGCGTTGAACGATTTCGGAAGACCAAGCCAAATTCAGCTAGCTATTTTGGTTGACAGGGGCCATCGAGAACTTCCAATAAGACCTGATTATGTGGGGAAAAATGTTCCTACTGCCAAAGGGGAAAATGTACACGTAAGGTTGGAGGAGACTGATGGGTTAGATGAAGTTGTCATCGAAGCTAACGAGGAGAACTGAATCCATGACCGAAGAGATGAGAAATAATGATGGTGCCTCCTTTAAAAATGTCCTAGACATTGACAGTTTCACCAGATCTGATATCGAACTTGTGCTGGAAAATACTTCCGCTATGGAAGAGGTCTTGAACCGCGATATCAAGAAGGTTCCCGCACTAAGGGGAAAAACTATAGTTACCTTGTTTTATGAGTCTAGTACACGAACCCGTGTATCGTTTGAGCAAGCGGGTAAGATACTCAGTGCTGACGTAATAAACGTGACAGATTCAAACAGCAGCTCAAGCAAAGGGGAATCACTCTACAACACGGTTTTGACCATCCAAGCAATGAAAGCGGACATCATTGTCATACGGCATCACCACTCCGGAGCGCCACACTTTTTAGCAAGGAATTTAGAATCCCATGTAATTAACGCAGGCGACGGCATCCACGCTCACCCGACTCAGAGTTTGTTAGACCTATACACAATAAAAAAGAGATTAGGTTCAATTGATGGCAAAAAAGTTACTATAATTGGCGACCTTTTATATTCAAGAGTTGCAAGATCTAATTTATGGGGTTTGACGAAGATGGGTGCGAGGGTAGTGTTATGTGGCCCCCAAACCCTCATACCTAACGATTTCCTGAACGGGCACCGTAAACAAGAAGGCCATCCGTTCGCCAACGTAGAGATAGAAACAAGTGTGGACAAAGCTCTGGATGGTGCCGACGTGGTAATGACGCTTAGAGTTCAACGTGAAAGACAACAGGCAGGACACCTCCCTTCACTTAGAGAATATTCTCAAAGTTACGGGATTAATTCACGAAGGATGAAACTTGCAAAGAAGAATGCTCTACTCATGCACCCAGGACCAATGAACGAAGGAGTAGAGATCGAACCTGATGTTGCTCACGGAAGTCAATCCGTTATTGAGGACCAGGTAACGGGAGGTGTTGCGGTACGTATGTCATTACTGTACACACTAGCTGCGGGATCAGATAGCGAAATATTGCCAAAACCATAATATGGAGAATCGAGTTTTGCCTGAATCATTAATTATACGTGGAGGGCGGGTTGTAGATCCTTCTGCCAATCTAGACAAGGTTAGCGACGTGCTTCTGATAGGAGATAAAATTGCTGAGATAGGAAACCTGGATCATATACGTACCGATAAAAAAGTTTTTGAAGCTTCCGGAATGGTGGTGTGCCCTGGATTTATAGATGTCCATTGCCACCTTAGAGAACCTGGACAAGAATATAAAGAGACCATAGAGAGTGGAACAAAGGCGGCAGCTGCGGGTGGATTTACAACAGTTTGCTCAATGCCTAACACCGATCCCCCAATGGATAACCGGTCAGTAATAGATTTTGTCACTTCCAAGGCCAGATCAGAAGGATCCGTCAGAGTATTGCCGATTGGATGTGTAACAAAAGGTAGTGAAGGTAAAGAGCTCGCTGAAATGGCCGAACTAGCAGATGCAGGAGCAATAGGTTTCAGCGATGATGGCCATCCAGTGTGGGACGCCAACATAATGCGACAGGCTTTGAGTTATGGGGCGGGCCTAGGGCTCCCGATTATAAACCACTGCGAGGTCCCGGAGTTGGCACAGGGCGCTTCAATGAATGAAGGCTGGATAGCCACAAGACTCGGTATAAGAGGTATGCCTAACTCCGCCGAAGAAATCATGGTTGCCCGAGATATCTCTTTGGCCGAACTCACGGGAGGGCACGTACATCTTGCACACGTAAGTACAACGGGAACGCTTTCGCTTGTTAAAGAGGCAAAAAGAAGAGGTGTGAACGTGACATGCGAGGTGACACCCCACCACCTCACACTTACGGATCAATTAGTAATGGGATCTTTTGAGGAAGAAAACGTATTTGATCCTCTGAGCTCCTTAGCCTATGACACGAGTGCAAAGGTAAATCCCCCTCTTCGAAGCAAGGAAGATGTATACGTAATGGCTGAGGGTCTATCCGATGGAACGATAGATTTTATAGCCACGGACCATGCGCCTCACAGCTCTGTAGACAAAATGTGTACCTTCCAAGAAGCGGCCTTTGGAATTAGTGTATTAGAGACTGCCCTGGGTTCAGTTTTGACACTTGTTCACAATGGTTCAATCACGCTTCCAAAGCTAATATCGAAACTAACCACCGAGCCAGCCTTATTTCTTAATAGCAACCTTGGTACTCTTCAAGTTGGTAAGCCCGCTGATATAACCATTTTCGACCCAAATAAAGAATGGTACGTAGATTCCAGCAAATTCCTTTCGAAAGGTAAAAACACCCCCTTGAACGGACAATACCTAAAGGGAAAAGTAAAAGCTACATTTCTTGGCGGTCAGAACATTTATGAAGATTCATAAACGTTCTGACCGAAAGATAAGGATTAATTAAGTGCCCGATAAAGCTTATCTAGTTTTACAAGACGGTTCGACCTTCAGGGGGATCCCCTTTGGGGCGACGAAACCCGCTTACGGAGAAGTAGTCTTCAATACATCTATGACCGGATATCAGGAGATGCTAACTGCCCCCTCCTATGCGGGCCAAATTGATATGCCTACTTAACCAATGATGGGAAACTACGGCATTAACGGATACGACAATGAATCTCGAGAAATTCAAGTGGCAGGATTTGCTGTACGCCAGTTCTGTGAACAACCCAGTCACACTAACAGCACTTCGACCCTAGAAGAGTTCCTGTCTTCATATGGAATTTCAGGTATCAGTGAAATCGATACCAGATCCATTACTAGACGAATACGAAGGAAAGGCGTAATGATGGGAGCTATCATATCTGACATTGAGCCTGAAGAAGCTCTGGTTCAAATAAGACAACACCCCACGTACGACCAAGTCAACTACGTTAATCAAGTAACGTCTCGTGAAATATATAGTTGGGATCAGCCGATAAAAGACAGAGGTTCTGTATCTCCAGAGATGAATATTCTTGTTTCTGATTTCGGCCTCAAATACAACATTCTCAGAATGCTGCGTACTAGGGGTTGCAGCGTAACGGTCTACCCCTCTGGTACAACGGCAGAAGATCTGTTGGAGAGAAATCCAGACGGGATATTACTTTCCCCTGGCCCCGGAGACCCAAACCTACTCGACTACACTGTAACTACGACTAAGAAACTCCTGGGGCGAGTTCCTCTCATGGGCATATGCCTAGGAAATCAAATACTGGCACGCGCCCTTGGAGGAAAGACTTACAAACTTAAATTCGGGCACAGAGGTGCCAATCATCCCGTGAAAGAGCAATCTTCAGGGAGAATTCATATCACATCACAAAACCACGGTTACTCAATCGATGCTGACTCCCTCCCTTCCGAAGTCGAGGTAAGCCACTTGAGCATGAATGACCATACCGTAGAAGGAATAAGGCATAGGTCCTTACCTGCAATGAGTATCCAATACCACTCAGAAGCCTCCCCCGGACCAAGGGACAACGGATACATATTCAACCAGTTCCTCGAAATGGTAAAAGAGTCTAAATAAGTGGGATCTGCAATGGTCACTAATATCGCACACAGAGGAGCATCAGCATACGCCCCAGAGAACACTTTCGCTGCTTTCGACCTTGCCAAGAAAATGGGCGTGAAAGACATAGAACTAGACGTGCACTTTACTAAAGACGATCACATTGTAGTTATACACGATGAAAGGGTTGATCGAACCACTGATGGATCAGGACACGTGCGTGAAATGTCACTAGCAAAAATAAGGTCACTAGATGCTGGTGCCTGGTTCTCCGGCAAATTCACCGCGGAACCAATACGTACTTTAGGCGAGGTTTTAGAGCGTTATAAAAACGATCTAAATTTCCATATAGAAATAAAAGCAAGAAAGGCCCCGGGGCTCGCAACTAGGACATGCGATCTGGTAAGAGGATATGGGGTCGTGAACACCACCACAATCACATCTTTTGATAAACAATGGCTAGTGGAAACAAGAAAATATGCCCCAGAAATACCTGCTGGCTGGCTGGTACCTATTGGCCCAGGCAGTCCGTGGAAGGACGATATCATCGAACAAGCGTTGGAAGAAGGATTCTCTCAAGTCTGCCCTAGAGCCGAATTGACTTCTACTACGCTAGTAAATACGTTGCATAACAATGGATTTGAAGTTAGATGCCATGGTGTATTTAACGAGGATTTGATGCTCCGCGTAATCAACTCTGGCGCAGATGGCATGACGGTAAATTTCCCAGACAAACTCAGACAATATTTGATCACTAAAGGTCTCGCTAAATGACTCCCACTCTAAGAAAAGTTCTTGTAATTGGATCCGGACCTATTGTGATCGGACAAGCAGCTGAATTCGATTATGCTGGCACTCAGGCATGTAAATCTCTCCGCGAGGAGGGCGTGGAGACAGTACTCGTCAACTCCAACCCAGCGACAATAATGACGGATGCGGATGTCGCGGACAGAGTCTACATAGAACCTCTAACCGTAGCCGTGTTGGAACGAATAATAGAAAGAGAACGCCCTGATGGGCTTTTGCCTACACTGGGTGGACAAACCGGACTCAATCTCGCAATCGAATTGGACGAAGCAGGTATTTTAGAAAAATTCGACGTTCTATTACTTGGAAGCACGATAGAAACCATAAAGAGGGCTGAAGATCGGGAACTTTTCCGGGAAATGCTTAGAAATTTAGATGAACCGGTCCCTCCTAGCAGGATCGTGAGTAACTTGGAAGACGCTAATTCTGCGTTACAGGAAATAGGACTCCCGTTAGTAATCAGGCCTGCTTATACCTTAGGTGGCACGGGAGGAGGCATTGTGGAGTCTCTGGACGAGTTCCAAGACGTAGTACGAGGCGGCATTGCTGCAAGCCCTATCCACCAGGTCTTAATAGAAAAATCAATTGTGGGTTGGAAAGAACTCGAATATGAAGTTATGCGTGATCGATCTGATAACTGCATAACCATTTGTAACATGGAAAACATAGACCCTATGGGAGTCCACACTGGCGACAGCATCGTTGTAGCTCCTAGTCAGACGTTATCCGACAACGACTACCAAATGCTCAGGACCGCTAGTCTGAAAATAATCAGAGAGCTTGGCATCGAGGGAGGATGTAACGTGCAATTTGCTCTAGCCCCCGGTGATGTGGTGGGAGATACACTACCTGATAAAGGTGTCGAGGGTAAGGGTTACTACGTGATAGAGGTAAATCCCAGGGTTAGCAGAAGTTCCGCCTTGGCCAGCAAAGCTACAGGCTACCCTATTGCCCGCGTCGCAGCAAAAATAGCTGTAGGTAAAACCTTAGATAAAATCCCAAACGCCGTGACGGAAAAGACTGTAGCCGCTTTCGAGCCCGCTCTTGATTACTGTGTCGTAAAGATACCGCGTTGGCCTTTTGACAAGTTCCCTACAGGGGATCGAACTTTAGGAACCCAAATGAAGGCCACGGGAGAGGTGATGGCCATTGACAGAACTTTCGAAGCCGCTTTTCAAAAGGCTGTGAGATCTCTGGAGATTACAAACCGGTCAATTCTCTGGGAGGATCCCTGTTGGGTAGAAGACGAAAAATCAGTATTGGAAACTATCCCGATCGGGCCAACCGACCAAAGACTTTGGGCAGTTTTAGCTGCCCTTCGTAGAAAAGTAAGCCCGGAGGAAGTGTCTAGAAGGACCGGAATTGATCCATGGTTTACAAGGGCCTTCTTTCGAATCACCAGTATGGAAAAGAGATTGCTTTCAGAAGCAATGACGGGAAATTTAATGTTCGTTGCGAAAAGGCTCGGATTCCCTGATGATCGAATCGCAGTTTTGACAGATCGCTCGACTGAGGAGGTTCGTAAACTTCGACAGGGTTACGGGATTAAACCTGTTTATAAAATGGTCGACACTTGTGCCGCCGAATTTGAGGCGGAAACCCCTTATTTTTATAGTACTTACGAAGAAGAAAATGAGGCGGAGCCTCTATTGGGCCCTAAGTCAATAGTGATAGGAAGCGGCCCTATTAGAATCGGACAAGGTATCGAATTCGACTACTGCTCCGTACACGCTGCATGGGCGCTTCAAGAGGAGGGATTTAATAGCGTCATGGTCAATTCGAATCCTGAGACGGTGTCTACCGACTTTGATACCAGTAATAGACTCTATTTTGAACCATTAGATGAGGAAAGCCTTAGAGATATTCTTGAAAACGAGGGGGTCCCTGACAACAATGGCTTGAAGGATATACCTGCCTCCATCGTGCAGTTTGGCGGACAAACAGCCATAAATCTGTCACAATCGCTAGATGCTGCTGGACTTCCTATTTTAGGCTCATCCGCTCTTTCGATAGATACAGCGTCAGACAGACATCTCTTCGAAGAATTTCTTGCCCGCGTCAACATCCCCAATCCTCCCGGCTCCACAGTCAGCGACATTGAACAAGCCCTAAAAGTTGCTCAAGAGGTGGGCTATCCAGTTCTTGTGAGGCCAAGCTACGTACTAGGGGGAAGGGCGATGGAAATCGTACAGAATGCCAGCGAGCTCGTGCGATATATGAATAGCGCTTTTGAAGCTGGAGGAGGTAGACGGGTTCTTATAGACAAATATTTTGAAGGACGTGAAGTCGAGGTAGACACCGTGTGTGATGGAGATACGGTGCTCATACCCGGCATCATGGAACATGTTGAGAGAGCAGGAGTCCACAGCGGTGACTCGATGGCCATATACCCTGGATTAACTCTATCAAACCAGGAAATTAATACGATCGTCGATTACACAACCAGAATCGGGAAAGCATTAGATGTAAAAGGGCTAATGAACATCCAATATGTCGTGGTTGGAGGATCCGCATATAGAAGCCCGGGAACTTCAGTGTCAACCAATCAAGAGACGCAAGTTTTCGTTATAGAAGTCAACCCAAGGTCTAGTAGAACGATCCCTTTCATTTCGAAAATCACCGGGGTTCCAATGGTTAAACTCGCTGTGAAAGCGATGCTCGGGCAAAAACTTAGCGCACTCGGTTATGAAGGAGGCCTATGGGCGAAACAAGATTTGGTAGGAGTGAAGGCTCCCGTATTTTCGATGTCGAAACTAGCTGGAGTAGACACTTTTCTTGGCCCAGAGATGAAGTCAACGGGTGAAGTAATGGGCGTAGACAAAAATTTTGAGTCAGCTGCTGCTAAGGCCCTTATGGCTTCCAACATGATGCTACCTCAAAATGGGTCCATCCTAATCAGTGTGTCTGATGCTGATAAGTCGGATTCTGTTAAGCTCATAAAGGATCTAGCAAGCGCAGGCTACAAATTTTTTGCAACAGAAGGTACTGCATCTGTCATTAACGGTTTGGGCTTGACGGTCGTAATGGTTCCAAAAAGGTTAGATGGAGGCGGCCCAAATGTGGTCGATATCATAAATAATGGAACTGTCGATGCGGTAGTAAATACCGCCACAGGCGACCGTGAAGTTATGCAAGATGGATTCCATATACGCAGAGCCGCGGTAGACAGACGAATTCCATGCTTTACATCGTTGGATACAGCAAGAGCTGCCGTCGAAAGCCTCACAAAAGGTGGCACAAATTACAACGTATTGACTGTGCAAGAATACCTGAACCCTTTATAGAGAGAAACAAATGCCAAGCGATATACCTCAAAGTACCGTAGGTGAAGAATTACCCGAAGAGATCACAAAATCAACAGTTGCAGTGGACTGTGAACATGTTGAAAAGATGTTACATAGAGCTAGGAGGGGGAAGTTCACATTCAGTGCAGACGAACCTCCAAGACTTGGAGGAGACGACAAACACTCGTCAGCACTCACATATATAGCGGCTGGTATAGGGTTTTGACTGTTGACCAATTCGAAGCGGTACGCTTCTATGAAAAAAAGTCGGTGTAACTTTGGCAAAAGTCCGGATTGAGTTTGACTATTACCTGAAAGGGGCCGTCATGAAAGGGACAGTCGAAAACGGAGTAACTGAAGTCAGAAGCCATTTCGAGGTAGCGTCTGACGAACAAGACGAGTCTGTTATTGAGGTTATAAAACTCGCAAAGCAGGGTTGTTTTGCGGAAAGTCTGGTCCAAACAGCGGTTCCTATTCAAAGCACCTTTCACTTCAATGTAAAGGAAGTCAAGATCGACAATTGATCATACAAAGTGAGAAACCTTAAATGATCCCACTTCGTCTGACTATTGAGAATTTTATGTGCTACAGAGAAGGAGTCCCCACTCTCGATCTGGAAAACGTGGAAATTGCCTGTCTTACCGGAGATAACGGCCACGGAAAAACCGCACTACTTGACTCAATCACGTGGGCCATATGGGGCAAGGCCAGGGCACGTACGCAGGAAGAATTGGTTCATCAGGGTAAACGAACTATGCGGGTAGATTTGGATTTCTCATCACACGATCAAATTTACAGAGTCACAAGAATCCATAGCAAAAGCACAACTGGTTCGGCTGGAAAAACAGAGCTTAACCTTTCGATTTTGAAGGAAGGCATGCCCGTTTCAATAATGGGAAACACAATCCGAGACACAGAACAACAAATTATTGATCTTCTGCACATGGACTATGACACTTTTATAAGCACATCGTATTTAAGGCAAGGTGACGCTGACCAATTTACGCGTAGCCGGCCTGCAGAAAGAAAACAAATCCTAGCCGAAGTACTTGATCTCTCATACTATGAGAGATTGGAAAAAAAATCCCGTGAGAAGACGAGGGGAATCCAATCATCTCTAGTGGGCAATAAGGCCCTATTTGAAACCCGGTCCAGCGATATTTCTAATAAGGAAGATATTAGTGCCGGCCTTAAAAAGGCGTTACAGGTAATTTCCAAGCTCGCACCTATAGAAAAAGAAACCAATGATTTAAATATCACTTTAGCATTGAAAAAGGACGGTTTAGACAGGGACCGCTCGGAGGTCTCTGACCTTGAATCCGCAATAAGGAACTCATCAACGGAACTTGAGGAGTTAAAGGTTCAATCGATCAAATTCAATGACGAGTTAGATCAATTGGAGGCTTTGCTAATCCGGGCAGACGACATAGCCGCAAAAAAGTTCGAATTGGATGAAGGCAGGAATCTGCTTTCACGTATGTCTCAGGCTTTGGTAACTATAAGGGAACTCGAGAGCGATGCAAGCAAACTGGAAAAATATATTGCTTTGGAGGAACGGGAACTGAAGTCTAAAATCGAACACCTCAATAATATATTGATTTCTGATTTAATTCCTGCGGCCGAGAATATATTAGCCTCAGAAAAAAAGCTCGCGGACCTACATTACGCAACGAGTAAAAATTCTCAAAAGGAAAAATACCTTGAAGAGAAGGAATCGCAACGTCAATCGATGATCGTTGAGGCTAATCAACTCGAGTTGGAAAACAAATCTGTCCTTGACGAGATGGAGCAAACGAGAAAACGTTTCGATTTATTAGAGGACTCCGACGCATCTTGCCCAGTTTGTGACCAGCCTCTGGGGAAAGTTAGTCGAAATCATCTTAAGGGCGAACTTGAAAGCCAAGGTAATAGAGGTAGACATAAATACCGTGAAAACCAATTTCGAATATCCGAGTTAAGGGAAGAAGCCAAAAAATCCGAACAACGACTGAGTCGTGCACGCACTCTACAAACAAAAGAGAATGATGAGTTAGAAAAAGCTAAGTTTACCGTAGAGGCGGAGATCACAGATTGTCGGGAAAAGAGGGCTACCATACCAAAGGTAGACGAGGAATTGAGATCTTTATCTGAACGCTATGAAAAGAGAATTTTTTCGCTAAGGGAACAATCGCAACTAAGGGATATAGAAAAAAGTATCCTCAATTTAGGATACGACAATGGACGACACGCTGACCTTGAGCAAAAGGTTCGGAACTTGGAACCATTCGGAGACCTATTTGCACAAATTGAACAGGCTGCCGAGAGACGACGATCATTGCGGGAATTCATAGATAGCAACGCTGAGAGTTCTAGACAAAGAGAATTTGAAATAAGTGGCTGGAATACCACGATGATTTCCCTCAAATCTAGGATCTCAGAAAGCAGTGAAATTGAAAAGGCTCTTTCTGCTTCAAAAGTCAGATTGGAAGAAATAAGGACAGAGCTCCAGTCTGCTATATCTTCAAGGGATCTAGCTCAGAACAGTTTGCGAGAGATCGAAACTTTTGAAAGAGAAATAGAAACGTTAAACAAACAAATCCTAGAAGATTCCAAAGAGTTGGAAATATATGAGGAATTGGCAGCCGCTTTCGGTCGAAACGGGATACAGGCTCTAATGATTGAGCGGGCAGTTCCTCAGATTGAAGAGACAGCAAACGAACTCCTTGGGAATTTAACTGATAATAGAATGGCAGTCAGACTTCAACTCAAAGAAGGTCGAATAGATAGAATAACCGGGCTCCGCTCGGAAGAGCTCGATATCAGCATATCTGACGAAGTGGGGACCCGTAGCTATGAGACTTTCAGCGGTGGTGAAGCCTTTCGCATCGATTTTGCCATAAGGATATCCCTCTCAAAACTGCTAGCCTCAAGATCAGGGGCCCCGTTACCAATATTGTTTATAGACGAGGGATTTGGATCTCAGGACTCATCTGGTCAGGAGCGGCTTACCGAAGTGATCCAATCCATTCAATCAGAGTTCGAGAAGATCATAGTAATAACTCACATTGATCAAATGAAGGAGAGTTTCGAGGAACGCATAGAGGTATTGAAAACAGAACACGGCTCCACGTTTAAGCTTGTTTAGAAGCTAGCATGGAAAAAGCTAAAGTGTTATCTCTTTAAGAAGAGGGGATGTTATAAGCTTTGCTCCCGTTTGATTTTGAATTTCATCAGCCGTCCAACCCGGGGCAGTTTCTCGAAGTACCAGCCCTTGCTCCTCCACTGAAATGACTGCTATATCTGTAACGATCATATCAACACATGTAGGGCACGTCAGGGGAAACGAGCAATTTATTACTACTTTAGGGTTTCCGGCCCTATCAACATGTTCCATCGAAACTATCACTCGCTTAGCTCCAACGGCCAAGTCCATTGCACCTCCCACATTGCCTATACCTCTGGAAGGAATCATCCAATTGGCTAAGTCCCCTTTCTCTGAGACCTGTAATGCACCCAATACCGTTACATCAATATGACCTCCTCTAATCATGGCAAACGCAGACCCTGAGTCAAAAAAAGACATACCGGGCACAGGGGCCAGAAATTGTCCTCCTGCATTAATCAGGTCTTGATCCTCTTCACCTTCCTCAGCCATCGGTCCGTAATTGAGGACTCCACTTTCGCTATGGTAGAAAACAGTCCTACCTTCTGGTACAAATTGCGAACAAAGTGTGGGGATCCCGAGACCTAGGTTTACCACATCACCATCTTTAAGCTCCTGCGCAACGCGCATAGCTATAACTTCTCTAGATAGTTTCTCAGCTGTCATTCCAATGCCCTTAATAACAATACGTGTTCACTTTTACTTCGATTATGACTCCACTTCCACGATCCTATCTACATAAAGACCTGGCGTGTCAATTCGATATGAATCAATTTCACCGGGTTCAACAATCTCATCAACTTCTACTATGGAAATAAGGGCAGCCGTAACCATAACCCCATTAAAATTCATAGAAGTGCCCCGGAAAGCTAAATTGCCGAATTTATCCGCTTTATATGCCCGAATAAGCGCAAAATCTGCTTTCAGCGCTGTTTCAAGTACATATTCATTTCCTTCAAATACTCTGGTTTCTTTTCCTTCGTTCACCGACGTCCCTATACCTGTGGGGGTATAAAAAGCGGGGATTCCCGCACCACCAGCTCTTATACGTTCAGCAAGAGTACCCTGTGGAACAACTTCAAGATCAACTTCCCCCAATTGGTACGCTTTTTCAAAAGAAGTTGGACGCGAAGGAGATGGGGAGACTGGAAATGAAGCTACAACCTTCTTTACCTGATGGTTGTCAACAAGAATTCCTATATCAATAGGCTTTTCTCCTGGGAGAGTGCCAAAGCCTATGACACTGGCAAGCCCTGCAGTATTACTTATGATGGTCAGGTCACGTGATCCGTGATCACGTAACGCCCTTATTAGATTCTGAGAAGTGCCACCAGGTCCTGCGAAGCCATCGATCATCAAAGTTGCACCATCAGATATATCAGAAACAGCGCTTTCTACCGATGGAAATACTTTGTTCAATGTTCCACTCTCCTGACTGATGGCGCGAACATTATACTGCAGTTACCTAACCATACCGGTCGAACCATTTATGCCCATCAGCTAATCTTTTCCGTAAAATAGGAATATCCTTAGCATTACATAAACCAAGCAGCTTCTTGCTGTATAGTCGAAAAACAGATTAACGAAACTTTCGGGGTAATTACTTATGACTGAATTTACAATACGAGAAGGTCAGTGGTCAGATGTCGTGTCTATTGCAAAGTTCCAGCAACAAATGGCGTGGGAAACCGAAAACAAAGAGTTATCGGAGGCACTTATCATTGCCGGTGTCAAGGCGGTTTTTGAGGATGGACAAGGAGGTAGAAGGGGGTTTTATGTTGTAGCAGAATCGGAAAATAACGTTATCGGTAGTCTGCTTGTCACATATGAGTGGAGTGATTGGAGAAATGGTTGGTTTTGGTGGATTCAAAGTGTTTACGTGCATCATAAATGGAGACAAAAAGGAGTTTATACAGCGCTACATAAAAGCGTTCAAGATCGGTCCAAAGAATCAGGTGATTCATGTGGGATAAGACTATATGTGGAGAGAGAGAATACAATAGCCCAGCAGGTATATCAGAAGATGGGAATGTACGAAACAGAATATTTCTTATACGAGATCGACTACTCAGTCTAGAAAATTGATGAATTATAGCGAACTAGCAGCCTTCCTAAAGAACAACCACAACGCTGTGCTTACCACATTCAGGGCAAATGGCACTGCACAGATGAGTATCGTTACAGCAGGTCTATTGAAAGATGGTGCCGTTTTTAGCACCACGGAAGAAATGGCAAAACTGAAGAACCTCAAGAGAGATCCACGCTGCAGCTTACTCATCTCCGCACAGAATTGGAGCCAATACGTGGTTCTAGAAGGAACTGCCAAACTGTACACAATGAAAAACACAAAGGACGAAGAATTGAGCTTCATATTGAGAGAAGTTTACCGAAGCGCGAGCGGCAATGAACACCCGAACTGGGATGATTACGATGTCGCTATGAAAACTGACCGTCGAGTCGCTGTCTCCATAGCACCGGACAACATCTACGGCACTGTCTGACTAAAGTTCCTATCATTTATTTAAATACAACCCGACCTGCAGGAGATATTGAACTTACTCCCTTGTAAGATTCAAACGCCACGGCAGATAAAGAAGACGTAATAGTCTGGCCTGCCTGAACAATGAGAGAAGAACCGTTCTCAATAGCGTTTGCAAGTCCTTAATTGTGTAGCTGGTGAAAGGTTCTAGCCCTATATTGTATGTGCGACCGTACCACGGGTAACCAGTACCTCCGCCTAGAGATTGCCAATACCAGAGATATTTGTAATGGCTTACAGGATAGGCTACACCGACACCGATCTCGGTATTAGTAATCCCGTACCATCCCTCAGGCATATCAACGATATAAGACTGGTCATAAGAATGGAGATCCTTACCTGGTACCAGGGTGAGATCATGATATTCGCCATCTGAAAATTTGGTTATAGGCCATTCTGATTCGTGGCCTCTTTGCAACCTGTTATTCTCGTGGAAAGCAGCAGAATGATTTAAGATCCTTCCCCCAGGTAGATCTATCACACATTTATTACTGAGGAAGGGAGGCCCCAACGCGATGTGCTCTCCCCGACAACAATGAACTGGATCCTCTCCTTCATTAACAAGTTTTTGTTCGATATGCAAAGCTGGCTCGCCGAGATCGATAGAAAGATTTTTCTCAAAGAAAAAAGGGGGGCCTGTATGAATGCACCCAAAACTTAACGCTAACTCTATCCGAAGCGTCTTCCGTTATTACACAATCCCAGGGAATTGTGTTTACTTCAGCATGGAGGTCTAAGTCTGCCTCACCATTGACAGACGGGAACCCACCACCCGGCAACACTGTCTGCAAACCTCCTTCATAAGTGTCCATCCACATACCTACCTCATCGCCTGTAGTTGGAAGAAACGCCGAAGGATCTCGTACTCCCCGCGGTGACCGCCAAAGAAAATCAGTATCGGAGGCTTTATGAACAAACTGGTAAATATCTGCACCTTTATCGGCTAGGATCACCACTCTGATGAGCTCATTCTCCATCACTACAGTTTTTAGCCCTCGATAGGTCCAAGCATCTGAAATTCTGCAACCATGATTACGTTCACTCTGATAGTGCATTTTTGTTTACCTCCCCATCAGATATTCCAAAACTTCCGGATGAGACTTGGTGCAAACCACAGAATCAAACCCTCTGCAAGCGTTAATAAAACGATAAGGATCGTAGCGTCGAAGAAAAAACCCTGCGGGAACATCATTATTAGAAAATCCTTTCTAGGATCCAGCATCCACAAGTCATTACTAAAGCTTATTAGGTGGAAATATAAGAAAAATCTCTGGAATCCACTCAGGGCTAACAATCCGCCAAATAACGTAACTGCGAGGGTAATCCCCCCCCCTCGGCATATCCATCTCACAGACCTACCAAGATGTCCAGGGATAGGAAGAGCAAACCCGAGAAGAACCCCTAATGCAATTAATAATGCACTCACCTGTTGGGAACGATAAACCCCTTTGATCAACTCTTTAACATCCTTCATGTGCAGTATTTCACGACGGTTGTACAGATTTGGAATGATCTCCCCGTCTTTTTCTACCCTTATCGTTATAAATTCATTGTCGTCACCAAAGTAGTCACGTATTTGTTTACCTGCTGAAACTAGCTGTTTAATTTGTATACCCGTGTACAAATCTACGTCGTACTTCTCAAATCCATAACTGTACAAGGAAGGCCAATTGACCACCCAACTGATGTTAGAAGATAAAAGAAAAAATGGCATCGCTATAGCGATGATAACCAAGCGTAGAATATTAACTGCGCGGGATAACATTACGAGGCCAAGCTTATTAATAGCCTTTCCCTCGTGTCAACAACTCAACCAGAGTAAGGGAGTAAAGAAAATGCGAGATGATATCTCACCATTTCCACCATCCTTTGAAGGCGTCAGACAATTAGTCTCCAGTTTAAGAAGCCAAGAAGGTTGTCCGTGGGACAGGGAGCAAACGCAGAAAACTCTTGCCCCGATGCTGATAGAGGAATGTCATGAACTTGTCGAAGCTATTGAGAACGGCGATGTGTCAGATATTATCGAAGAAATCGGAGATGTCCTATTCCATATGGCTTTCCAACTTCAAATCGGAAAATCTGAAGGGTTGTTTACTGACTGCAAGGTATTCAAATCTGTTAACGAGAAATACGTTAGGCGACATCCCCATGTATTCGGCAACGAACAAGTCGGAACCATAGAAGAGCTGAAAGGAAACTGGGATCGAATTAAAAAGATTGAAAAGAAAGGAATTAGAAAATCAGCTATTGATGGTATCCCTAGTGATCTTCCAGCGTTAGCCTATGCTGACTCGATTCAGAAGCGGGCCTCAAGAACCGGTTTTGACTGGGATGATCCAGACGAGATAAAAGACAAAGTTTTGGAAGAATTGGACGAAATATATGCTGCTAGAAATCATGATGAAAAACAGGAAGAATTTGGTGATCTACTGTTTAGCATAGTCAATGCTGCGCGAAGGATGAATATAGACTCTGAACAGGCGCTTAGATCTTCAAATAGGAAATTTCGTAAAAGATTCACAGAGATGGAATCTGACTGCAGAAAAAATGGAATAGATTTCACAAACTTGACCCTGGAGGAAAAAGATGAGTTGTGGAACAAAGTCAAGGGAATTGAGCTATGACATCACATATGAGGCCTGAATCTGAAATACTTTTCAACATTGTTAAAGAAAAATATGGGTATATTCTAAACGATATGCAGCTTAAAGCTGTGAAAGAATCGGTAGACGAACTAGTTAAAAACGCGGAGGCCCTCAGAAAAATCAAACTGGATGATCGTGACGAACCTTTCTCAGTCTTTACCCCTTACATAGATGAACAGGATGGAACCTGTGACATCTGAAATCATATTTCTACCCTTGAGGGAGATCAGTAAAATGATCAGGTCAAAAGAGATTTCTCCAACAGAGCTGGCCTGTAAGTTTCTCGATCGCCTAGAAAATATCGGCCCAAAATTTAACTCTGTCGTGACAGTAACTAGGAATCTTGCTCTCCAACAAGCCTCCACCGCTGAAAAAGAAATCCTATCTGGCAACTATAAAGGACCTTTACACGGGATACCTTATGGCGCAAAGGATCTCTTGGCTACATCTGGAGAAATTCCTACTACATGGGGAGCTGAAATATTTAAGGATCGCACATTAAATTTCGACGCAACAGTCATAGTAAAGCTAAGAGAAGCAGGCGCTGTGCTCGCTGCAAAGTTAGCGATGGTGGAATTAGCCGGTGGAATGGGGTACCGACAGCCAAATGCCTCCCTTACAGGGCCTTGCAAAAGTCCGTGGGATATTGAGAGATGGGCCGGAGGATCCTCAAGCGGATCTGGTTCTGCCGTGGGATGTGGCCTAGTCCCGTTTGCAATCGGCTCCGAAACGTGGGGGTCGATACTTTCTCCTGCGAACAATTGTGGCATCTCAGGTCTCAGGCCTACGTACGGTAGAGTCAGTAGATATGGCGCCATGACATTATCATGGACTCTAGACAAACTTGGCCCACTAGCACTCACCGCTGATGACTGCGGAATAATCCTGGAAGCCATTTCGGGAAATGATCACCACGATCCTTCAGCGTCCAACCGAATTTACAAATACGCGGGGCAAATTGCAGACCGAAGGTTCAAACTAGGGATCCTTGAAGGAATTCTTGAAAGGGTAGATCAAGGAGTTTCAAATAATTTTCAAAAATCTTTGGATATTCTCAGCCAATTTGCAGACATATCAACTGTGGGTATACCCGATTACCCATATCAGGAGATGACAAGGACAATAATGATGGGCGAGTCTGCCAGCGTCTTCGAAGAGTTCACAGAGAAAGGACTAGCGTCGGAGCTCACTGCACCAGAAGATCGGCACGGCCCGTACGCGCGAACAACAGTCCTTGCAAAGGACTATCTGAAGGCCCTTAGAATAAGAGGCAAAGTAGCGGTTGAAATCGACAAAATTATGTCCAAGTTTGATTCCATAGTCGCTCCTACGAGAAGTACGCCTGCTTCTTCGATCACAGAGGAATTCAATGGAGCAATAAGAGGAACTGCAAAAGATGATATGGGAGCGATTGGTAACAGTTTAGGACTTCCTTCCATTTCAGTTCCTAACGGATTTACTGAAAGAAATCTCCCCACAGGCATGCAGTTTATGGGAAGGCCATATAGCGAAAACATTATTCTATCTATAGCAAATTCTTACCAAGGCATAACAGACTGGCATACTAGACATCCAGAATCATTATTGCCCTAAAACTGGTCCGAAAGAAGGGGGAAGACCCAAATATCGCCGTTTTATAATTCAATTTAGAAAATGGAGAACTATCTCAAGAGAAGTCAGCAAGCTATAGGAGAAATAATTGAATGATCTCAATATTCGTAACTATTCAAATTAGAGACGGTTTCAGTGATCAATTCAAGGAAGCGAGTTTTGGAGATTCGCAAGGTTCAGTAAGGGACGAGCCCGGGTGTTTCCGTTTCGACATACTTCAGAACTCAGAAGATCCTAACCGATTCCACCTATATGAGGTTTATGAGGACGAGTTGGCCTTGGAAGCTCACAGGGACGCTCCACATTACAAGAAATGGCGGTCGACCGTAGAAGATTGGTTTGACGGAGATATTAGCCGAGTTCTAATGACGACAATTTTCCCTTCCAATAAGGGATGGAGAGATCAAAAGCCTCACCTTCTTTCCTGGTAGTGATCACCAATGAGATATAGCCAGTCACTTCCATGCCAAAGGTAATTACATGTCTACATATTTTTTGCTAATGACTCTTACACAAGATGGTAGGAACCTCATGCACGAAGATCCTGAAGTGATTCTCCATGCCGCTCATTCTAGTGATCTAACCGACGTACAATGCATGGGTTTGTACGCAGTATTGGGAAACTATGATTTCATAACGGTATTAGAGGCACCTGATAATGAAGCTGCCGCACGATTCTCGTTAGAACTCGGAGTTAAAGCAGGGGTAGAAATACATACAGTGCCTGCTGTACCTGTTTCCAGGCTTGACCACAGGATACAGTGGCCTCCCACAGAGGACACACCACCGATTCCAAAAGAATTCGAAGACGACGACTCATAGAATTTCCGGATTTGATGCCGTACGACTCTCCAATCGTAATCAAAGATTTCTCTAAGAAATACCGAGACTTAATTGCGGTAGACAGCCTAAATCTTCAAGTTGATACAAGTGAAGTGTTTGGGTTTCTCGGACCTAATGGTGCGGGAAAAACCACCACAATTAGAACTATGTTGAATTTTGTACGCCCAACAAGTGGATCCATATCCATATTTGGACTGGATAGTGTTACTGATGACATGGCGTTAAAACATAGAATCGGTTACTTACCGGGAGATATCTCCTTATACGATTCCATGAACGGAAACCAATTCCTGAAGTATTTGACCACTCTTGGAAAAAAGACGGATTGGAATTTCGTTCAAGATCTCTCAGACAAACTTCAGGCACCGCTTGACCGAAAGATAGGGAGATTATCAAAAGGGAATATACAAAAAATAGGTCTTATCCAAGCCTTCATGCACAAGCCAGATTTACTTATTCTAGATGAGCCCACCAGTGGGCTCGATCCTCTTATGAAACAAGTATTCTATGACATGGTTCTACAAATGAAGGCTATAGGAAAAACAATATTCATTTCATCACATGACCTCGCCGAAGTGCAAAAATTATGTGATCGGGTCGCCTTTATCAGAGAAGGGAAACTAATTGCCATTGAAGAGATAAAAAATTCTTTCGATATGAATTTGAGGCGTTACACCATTACTTTCAACTCCGAACCAAATCCATATCTATTTACACAAATCGAAGGTGTTACGGAAGCGATACCCGATGGTAGTCAGATAACAGTCACCATAAGGGGAAATGTTCGCCACCTTATAGAAGAATTGTCGAAACTTGCTCCTACCGATCTATATGAGCAGGAAACCAGTCTCGAAGACCTATTCATGAAGTATTACTAAGAATCTCTAATATGCAGCATTCAATATTTACAGTATCTCTTACTTCTAGGTGGAGAAGTACTCTGATTTGGTCGATCTCAATGGCCTTGTTGGCCTTAATGTTTGCTGCTCTGTACGAGTCCTTTGCAGGAGAAATAGAAGATATGGTAGACATTGTGCCAGCAGCGATGGAGGCCATATGGGGAGGCAACCTTGATTATGCTGACACTCCAGCGGGCTGGTTAGGGCTCGAATTATATGGGATTTTCCTTCCGGTTGTGCTCGCAATAATAGGGGTATCCTCAGGAGCCTCTGCAATAGGGAATGAAGAAGATTCGGGGACATTAGAACTACTACTTGCGAGCCCAGTCGGAAGGACAAGAATAGTTGTTGAGAAATCTTTATCTCTTTCGGCACAACTAGCTATCATTGGTATATCAGTATGGTTTGGAGTCGCACTAGGTACTTTATTGTTTCCATTTGAGGTATCACTGACCCACGTATTGGGAGCAACACTGATGGGATGGCTTTTTGGAACAACAACAAGCTCATTCACTATGTGTGTTCAATCGATTATTGGTAAAAAAGGAGTTGCAATCGGTTTCGGTACAGGATTCGTTGCTTCAAGCTACATAGCAAATATCTTGTCCAAATTAATTAACGGTGTTTCCTACCTGAAATACGTTTCTATTTTCTATTATTATGATGGCGCCAATGTGCTAATAGAAGGTCTAAAAATTGAAAGGGTGATGGTGCTTTTAGCTAGCTCCATAATTACGTTTATAATATCAATAAGATTCTTTCGAGTGCGAGATACTGGGGTATGAGTGTCTCAAGAATACCTGATTAGCGGCCAAAATCTCTCTCTAGTTGCTTAATACTCAGATGTATGATCGTAGGCCTACCGTGAGGACAACTATTAGGTTGCTCACATAATTCAAGTTGTTTGGCGAGAGCTTCCATCTCTTTCATGGATAGCGATTTACCTGCTCTTATCGCCCCATGGCATGCCACTGAATAAGCAGCCTTCTCCTCCCAACTCTCAAAAACCAGTCCATCCCCTAATACGTCAAGAACTTCTATCAAAGCAGCGGCAGGATCTGCATCCAACAAGACGGCGGGAACTGACCTAATTCTAAATATTTCAGGACCGAAAGGCTCAATATCCATACCCAAAATTTGAAATATCTCCGTATTTTCTTCTAAAATCGCAACCTGGTTTTGGTCTAGCGTTATTAACCTTGGCTCCAAAAGCGTTTGGAAAACCAGATCACTTTTCCTTGATCGCTCCTTCACCTGTTCGAAGACTACTCTTTCATGTGCCGCATGCTGATCGATTAGATAGACCCCTTCCGGACCTTCAGCGACAATATAGGTGTTCTTGATCTGGCCCAAGACCCGCAGTACCGGCAATGTTCCATGTGGCGTGAGGGATTGTCGATTAACAACACTATCTGCGTAGTCCACTATCTCGGAATGTCCCGGCCTGATTAGGTTGTTATCGCTATTTGGGTTTTCACTCCTGGGAATCAAACCAAACGATGTCGACCAGAACGTAGAGTTTTCTGCCGGCGCGCGTTCTTGGCCAAATCGACGTTCCAAATTACCGCGGCGGGAAGCAGATGGTACAGGAGCCGATTGAAGTAGAGTGTTACGAACTGAATGTTGGACTGACCCAAACAAATCACTTTCCTTCCGAAATCTAACCTCTGTCTTCGCTGGATGCACATTGACGTCAACATCTTCCACGGGTATGCGAATATCCAAGGCTCCCATTGGAAACCTCCGATCGGCCATAAATCCGTGATACGCCTGCTCAAAAGCGTAAGACACCGTTTTACTTTGTATCCATCTCCCGTTAACAAATATATTAATGTGGCTACGATTTGCTCGAGTTTGAGCAGGCGTACCTACAATTCCCATGACTACCGGGCCTCGCCAATTTTTCAGAACTTCATCTAACTTGACCTGCAACATCTGACTTGCAATTTCATGGCCGTAAACGGAAGCCATAACATTTCTGATGTCGTTGGACCCTGTGGTAGAGAAAGGACGTGATTTTTCCTGTATCAACTCAAACGCCACATCAGGTCTTATCATCGAATAACGATGCACCAGACTCTTTATCCTGCCCGATTCAGCTGAAGGAGTCCTTAAAAACTTCCTTCTAGCTGGAAAATTTTGAAACAACCGGGTCACCTTGACCTTTGTTCCTGGATTCACTGCAATGTGAGATTGCTCCAATATCTCTCCGTCTCTAGCAACTAGCCGACTTCCGGTACTTTCGTTATCAACGCCTGTGACGAGCTCCACTTCTGAGACTGCGGATATGCTGTACATAGCTTCGCCCCTAAAGCCGAGTGTTTCAATTTCTTCCAGATCCTCAGCAGTTTCTACTTTACTTGTAGCAAACCGTTTGAAAACCAAAGGGGCATCAACTTCTGGTATACCTCGCCCGTTGTCAACGACAGAAATAGACTCAATACCACCTTCCGTAGTCTCAACTCTGATGCGTGTTGACCCTGCGTCAAGAGAGTTTTCGAGAAGTTCTTTAACTACCGAAGCTGGTCTTTCAACCATTTCACCGGCAGCTATTCGTGCCGCAACCTCTGGTGAAAGTATCTTTATCCCCATGTAATCATGTTCAAATTCTTCCAGAGGCAACCTTGAAACCTCTGTGGGAAGAAGTTCCCCTATCACTGTATTCCACAATAGCCAGGTATAGATCCTCCATGTGTCCATCTTCTGCGGAACGAAAATAATAAGGTTCGATATGCACCCCTCCAAAAGCTTCCACAATTTCCCTGTGATCGTCGATGACAAAGTCAGGCCGTGGATCTACCCCAAATCTCTGAAGGCCTATTTCGAAATCAGCTATCGGTTTTACAAATACTCCTGATACTAAATTCATGAGATTCAACCGTTTCATATCATCGGAACGCAACCCAACTCCCGACCAAATAAATACTTTATGCCCATCTTCAATGAGCTTTAAAAACACTTCCTGTGTTCCTGGTCTCAGGCTACCGTCCATCGCCAAAATCGTGTAATCGCAGTCGAAATAAATGTTCATGAGCAAATCAAAGCGCCCCTGCTAGACCATCTGACCGTCGATCAGACCCGCCTGTGAGTACCCCTGTAGATCTGTCAATCAAAATCATTTTCGCTGATCCTCCGAAAGACCCGGAAGCACTAACATCTACCATATGTCCCTTATCTTTCAAAATAGCGGTATCTTCCTTTCTAATCCCGAGGTCCAAATCGAGTGAAGGCTCATCATTTATTGTTTCAGGATCAGTTCCAGGGGTATGAGTCCATCGGGGTGCATCTACTGCCTCCTGGGGGTTCATTCCGAAATCAATTACATTTGTTATAGTTTGTATATTCCACGGTATCTGTTTATCTCCACCCGGAGTTCCCCCTAGAAAATATGGTAGATCGTTATCAAAAACCATATAGGCATTTAGCGTATGCATTGTCTTTTTCCGGGGCTCAATAACATTGGGGTGACCCTCTATAAGATTAAATCCTCTGCCTATACGATTGTTCAGAAGTATTCCAGTGTTTCCAGCAACAAACCCACATCCAAACCCCATAGATAGGCTGTGGATAAATGAAACTGCGTTTCCTTGGCTATCTACGGCACAGAGGTAACTAGTATCGTCTCCTCCGATTGGTAGGCCTAAAGTCCCTGCCGGAGGAGAAGTCATTGCTGATGCCAGATCAATTGAACGTCGTCTCAAATTAGCAAAAGGCTTGGATATGAGCTCCGTTGTAGGTACCGATACAAAACCTGGGTCACCCATATATGCATTACGATCCGCAAAAGCTAACTTTTTGGCTTCGACCATGACATGAATCGTCTCAGGAGTGTAAAAACCCATAGCAGAAAGATCAAACTCCTCAAGGATGTTAAGGGCCTCTAATATCATCAATCCCTGAGAAGGTGGTGAGGTTTCAACTACTTTCAGCCCCCTGTAATCACAGGATATAGGATCTTCATACCAGACAGTTTCATGCTCCGAAAAGTCTCTGAGTGTGTAAAGGGAGCCTCCATCACGTAGATCCTTCACAATTCTTTCTGCTATTTCCCCTTCGTAGAATTCCCCAGCCCCGTTTCTTGCAATCTTTCGCAATGTATCTGTGAGATACGGCTGTCTTAATACTTGTCCTTCTCTGATCGCGTCCCCTGCGTTTGTGAATATAGCTGCCGTATTAGGGTACAAGTTCAGTTTGTTCAAAAGGGCCGCGAATGCCCCCGCATTAAATCTAGAAATGGGAACCCCTTCTTCCGAATATTCTATAGCTGGTTCTAGAAGGCGATCGAAAGAAAGAGTTCCGAACCTCTGATTAATACTTTCCAATGCATGTATTTCTCCTGGAAGGGCCGCCGCAATTGGCCCCGTAAGTGGCAAAGAATCGTAGCCAAGATCCGTGAAGTGTTCCTTATATGCCATTGAGGGGGCCCGCCCCGAACCGGTCATCCCCCATGTCTTGCCCGACTCTGCATGGTAAAAGATCCCAAACGGTTCACCACCCAACCCACAACCAACCGGGGTGGTCACTGATTCAACAGCTGCCATAGCGACAATCGCGTCAAACGCATTCCCACCTGATGAGAGTATATCGAGACCTACCGAAACTGCCTGAGGCGATATGGAACAAACAATTCCATTAGTGGAATAGACAGGCTCTCGTCCTGGGACATGTGTAGTTCTCTCCGGTAAGTGGTCTCTCAAACCTACCTCTTAAAAAGAGATCCTGTCATTCCACGTATTCCTATATTTTTGGACACAATGTTAGTAGCCATCTCCGATATTATACTGGCGGGAGCCGCAAGAAAAGGTGGGCTCAGCTTTCTAAAGTCCTCATACTTAGATTGCCCGGTTTCTGTGAGATCGACTAATCTTCCAATCTCTTCCCAAGCATCAACTGAACCAATTATCCTTGAACCTAGAGGACCCTTTACATGTTTTAAGACGTTCCCTCCTGATTCCGTTAATATGGAAATCCCCGCAGCGCAGTCCCAGAGATGGGCACCACAAATAACGGCATATTGCGTGACTCCTAAGGCAACCAATGCAAGCTCGTAAGCTATACTGCCCGCCATTCTAAGTTCGCCTGATTTTGTGACGAATCCTCCGTTGAATTTAAATGTGGCGGAAAACGAACCTGGCAAAGTCCCTATTCCAGCCGGATCGACCGATTCTATTTGCGGAGTAGCGAGTCTCTCCCCGTTAATACGGGCGCCTCCACCTAATGAGGAATGCAAAACGATACCTTCGGATTCCCCTGGCCATGGAAGAAATATCGCGCCCGCAACTATTACACCCTTGTGAAGAACGCCTATGGAAGAAGCAAAAGCTGGTAGTCCGTGGAGAAAATTTCTCGTTCCATCTAAAGGGTCTAAAATCCAGACAGTCTCAGGAACAAAACCTACTTTGTCCTTATCCTCTTCTCCAACTACTCCATGATGTGGATAACGCCTCAATATCTCTTTAGCAAGGAATTGTTGTACCTCTGTGTCGGCCCGTGTAACTGGGTCCGTTTTATTCACATCTTTGTATTCGACTCCTAGATTATTTTTTCCAATTCCAGGTCTTCCAAAATACTTAAATAAGATAGTTCCCGCCTCAGATGCCCAATCTGCTGCGTTCAATTCGATTTGTTGGAGTTCAGGAAGAATTGAATCTAGTTCAGTGTCTTTCATCGAAAACCGATCACGCGCGATTCATTAATCGAATCATTTCCCAATATTCTAAATCCAAATTGATACTGCCAATTTAATCAGGACAGATTCCTGATTAAATTGGCAGTATCAATCGCCGTTAGCGCACAACTATGGCCAGCGTTCCCCTTCCTCCCACCTGCCCTGTCTAGGGCATGCTGAACCGTATGCGTGGTGAGAACTCCAAATACATCCGGAACCCCATACTTGAACGCGACCTGCGCTATACCATTTGCTGTTTCCTTGGCAACGAATTCGTAGTGATCCGTATCTCCTTTTATGATAGCTCCCAAACATATCACAGCGTCATAGACACCCGAAGAAGCCATCTTGGAAGCAACCACTGGTATCTCGAATGATCCCGGAACAAATGCAATAGTTATCGCATCTGCACTAACTCCACATTCCGCGAGCCCTCCCTCCGCGCCTTCCAATAGTTTATTGGTAACAAATTCGTTAAATTTCGCTACAACAATAGCTATTCTGAGATTTGATCCATCCATAGACGGTTCGACACGTTTACTCAACTAGTTTCTCCCGACGTGGGATCCGTAGGTTCGAAAACGTGACCCATTCGGGTCCTTTTAGTTTCCATATAACCCACGTTATCATCCCGATACGGAGCAACAATAGGAACACGATCTACAACTTCAAGGCCGAATCGTTCAAGTCCTACTCGCTTTGTTGGATTATTAGTTAGCAGCCGCATTTTTTTTACGCCAAGGTCTTCAAGTATCTGTGCACCAACCCCGTACTGACGAGGATCTGGAGCAAATCCAAGAATGGTGTTCGCATCGACCGTATCGTATCCCTCATCCTGAAGTGCATATGCTTTAAGCTTGTTATGAATTCCTATCCCTCTACCTTCCTGACGCATGTAGAGTAATATTCCCCTACCTTCTTTCCCTATGGCCTCCAAGGCTAGAGGAACTTGATCCCCGCAGTCACAGCGGGTACTCCCAAAAACATCTCCAGTTAGGCATTCGCTGTGAACCCTTACAAGTACCGGATCCTCCGGATTTATATCCCCTTTTACAAATGCAACGTGCTCATAATCATCAACGATGCTGTTGTACGAAACAGCATGAAATTCTCCGTATTCTGTGGGAACCCGAGCCTCAGCGACTCTTTCAATAAGCCTCTCATGACGTCTTCTATAAGTAATCAGATCTGCAACTGAGATAATCTTAAGATCATGGTTATTCGCGAAGTCCTCAAGAGCCGGCATCCTTGCCATTTGGCCATCATCTGCCATTATCTCGCAGATAATCGCCGCCTCCTTCAGACCAGATATTCTGCAAATATCTATTGAAGCCTCAGTCTGGCCGGTCCTTTTGAGAACTCCGCCTTCGACATACCGCAGTGGGAATATGTGACCGGGCCTTCCCAAGTCTCCCGCCGTTGTTCCATCTTCAATCAACGCTTTGATTGTGATCGACCTGTCATTAGCGGAGATACCTGTCGTAGTCCCGTTTAGTGCATCAACAGATACCGTAAATGCGGTGCTTAGCGGAGCAGTATTTTGCTGAACCATAAGGGGCAGATTAAGTTCTTCGAGCCGTTCACCCATCATGGGTACACATATGAGGCCACGACCATAGGTAGCCATAAAATTGACTGCCTCAGGAGTCACCATCTCCGCTGCCATTGTTAGGTCACCTTCATTTTCGCGATCCTCATCGTCCACAATGATGATCATGCGGCCGGCCTTAATATCTTCTATTGCGTCTTCTATCTTGGATAGAGGCATATATCCCTGGCTTTTTCCTCACTGATTTCTAGCACACATCTTGTAGGTCTTGTCTCTTGGATAGCTTTTCAACATATTTTGCGATTATATCTACTTCGATGTTTACGGTGTCCCCTACATTTTTTGTGCCTAATATAGTGTGGTCAGCAGTGTAAGGTATAAGGGTAACCGCGAATGAACTTTCGTCACAGTCTACAACTGTGAGGCTGATACCGTCCACGCAGATAAATCCTTTAAGAACTATGTATGAAGACACATTTTTTGGAATCCCAAAAGAATATAATCTTGCATCTCCGTCATCAATAATTGAAGAAATTCTAGCTGTTCCATCAACATGACCTTGAACAATATGCCCCCCAAGTCGACCACCCAAAAGAACCGATCGTTCCAGATTCACAGAATCTCCAGCTGACAATTCACCCAGATCCGTTCTACGAAGCGTTTCAGGTACTACGTTAACGCCAAAACCGTGTTCATCAATTCTTATAACGGTAAGACATGCTCCATTTATGCAAATACTGTCCTTAACTTCGAGAGTTTCTAATATTGTTTCAGCGTTCACGAACAAGGCACCGGACCCAATTTCTCTTACATTCCCAACTTCCTCAACGATTCCAGTAAACATATACAGATTCCCCTCATTTCGCCAAACAATAGCCAGTAACAAGCAAATCATCTCCGACACTAGTAACTTCCACGTCAGAGAGTCTGATCACGTCTGACATTATTTTGGCGCCTTCTCCTGAAACTGCACTAAGAGAATTAGTACCACCAATTATTGAAGGAGACAAGAAAGCTACAACCTTATCAACGAGTCCTTCATCGAACAGAGATCCTGTCAACCCGGATCCACCTTCCACCAGCACAGAAGACACTGGTATTTTGCCTAAATAACTTAAGAGCCTTGATAGGTCGACCCTGTCGGATGAACCGGGAAACTTTTCAACTGTCACTGAGCTTGGCAGGTCACAGGTATGGGCACTGTTATTAGAAGCGATTATTGTTTGCCCGGGTTCGAACAATAATGCACTATTCAAAGGTGTGCGACGTTTCGAATCTACGACTACCCTCAATGGTTGACGACCGGTATCAGGAGAATAATCCCCTCTGGCAGTTAACCTTGGATTGTCCGCTAAAACCGTTCCGATTCCGACCATGATTGCATCCGTCTCCGCCCTCATACTATGGGCAATACCCCGTGCATCAGCGCCCGTGATCCACTGTGATTCCCCTGAAGAAGTGGCTATTTTCCCGTCTAGACTCACTGCAAATTTGACAGTGACGAATGGGAATCCTGTCTTCATCAATTTTATATGGGTTTGCATCCGCCTAGAGGAGTCCTCAGCTAACTCGCCAACAAACACTTTTATATCTGACGCCTTTAACTTCTCGACACCTCTACCGTTCACCCGATTATCAGGATCGATGATGGAGGTATGAACTTCACTTATACCGGCAGCTATGATCGAATCCACACATGGAGGGGTGCGGCCGATATGGCAGCATGGCTCCAAGGTGACATAGAGTGAGGCACCTCTTGCGTAATCTCCTGCTACATTCAAAGCTTCTTTTTCCGCATGGAAAGTCCCAGGAGGCCCAGTAAACCCTTCACCTACCACCGTACCGTCTTTTACGACCACAGCGCCTACAGGGGGGTTGGGATTTGAGATTCCGAGAGCTTTGTTGGATAAATCCAACGCCCTTCTCATGTAGGACAAATTAGACCCTTTTAAAATCCTGGTGAATTTTGCTTGCTGTCGCATCGGTCTGACCCTGATATTTGCTCCCAAGTTCAGGTGAACCGTAAGGGAACTCTGCCGAGGTCGTTAACCTGACATAAGATAATTGTCCGATTTTCATACCGTAGTAAAGAGTAATAGGAAGATTTGCCACGTTACTCAGTTCCAAAGTCAAGTGTCCTTTAAACCCTGGATCAACATATCCAGCAGTGGAATGAATCAGAAGCCCTAACCTACCCAAAGAGCTTTTCCCTTCCACTCTAGCAACGAGATCGTCTGGCAATTCTATGTTCTCCAATGTACTGCCTAAAACAAACTCTCCCGGGTGGAGAATAAAAGGAATATCTCCTTCAATTTCGACTTTCTCAGTAAGTTCTTCAGTTCCTTTTCTAATATCGATATAGGGCATCCGAGAATTTCTAAAAACAAGGAACCCTTTATCGAGATGAACGTCAACACTAGCAGGTTGAATTGAATTTTCACCAAGCGGCTCGATTATGATCCGACCTGCTGATATCTCTTCCCTTATAGTTCGGTCGCTAAGAACCATAGTTTCCTCCCGCGTTTCCGTTTTAAACCACTAAGATGGGCAAAAACGTGAAATGTCAGCAAACTTCGATAATTTATCGTTCAATTTTAGAGACGATTCAACGATTAACTCAAGTCAATAGTTGGCTTCGAATCTTAGCAAGACCGAACGTACACCTGCAAAGGGGATCTTGTTCCTAAGATCTATTAATTATTGGATAGAGAAGACTGCGTTTATAGAAAGTGTTATTTCTAATTCACCACCGCTAATCGGACTAGCAGCGGGAGCGGCCATAGCCCTCATTCCATAATCCATTTCCGCAAAAGATTGGATTGAAGGGTTTCCAATTTCAGACAATGACAATAAAGGTCCTAGCTCAACTCCAGTTAGTGAAGCGTATTGAGTAGCTTTTTCAAATGCGTCCTCAACTGCCTGTTTCCGAAGTGTGGAGAGGTATAGATCATCATCATCAACAGTAAACGAAATCCCTTCGATACGAACCAAATCGCCACCAGCCTCTGCCGCCTTGTCAACTATCTGGCCAACATTTTCGAGATCTTTAATTTTCACGACTGCTGAATTATTTACTACATATCCAGTAAGTACCTGTTTCCCAGTATGACGCCCATCAACTATTATTTCCTCATAATCATAACGAGGGGAAATATTGAATCGCCTAGTTTGTACATCTTTATCGCCAACACCCTCTTTTTTTAACGTATCAGTAACGGAATCCATTGCCTCAGCAGCAGCCAAACGGGCCACGCCTACTGTTTTTGCGAGAACCTCCACTCCAATGTTCATAATAGCAAGGTTCGGCTCTACGCTTACTGACCCTGAACCGGTTACAGTTATTCCTCTCTGAGTCAACAAGGATGCTTGTGCCTGCACTGATCCCTGTGATCTCGAATATTTCCCTAATTTTGAGTTGCTGCCCTGCAGGGCAGGTTCTAAATCGTACACATCCGCTGGAGAGATAGATTCGGAAGTTTCAGCAGCTTCGCCATTGGTGGTACATCCGATGATAAACGGTAATAGGAAAAGTATTACCAAAGGATTATTTAATAACTAAAGCTTTTTCATCAAATCAGATCCTGCAATCAATTAGAAAACTTCGTACCCACCAAATCATATAACGTGCAAAGGATAGTTTTAAGTATCGATTACGGTTATTTGCACAAGTAGGATTATAATTTCATAGCAATGTACAAGTTCGAGAAAAGAAAAACACCTCTGCTTCGAGAAGTGATCGAAACGCTAATCCTAGCAGGTTTGGTCTTCGTGACGTTACAGATAACAGTCCAAAACTACCAGGTAGAGGGCTCGAGTATGACCCCGACGCTAGAGGAGGGGGATTGCGTGCTCGCCAACAAAATAATCTATTCAAGCTTCGACACAGGGAGTTACAACGAGCTTTTACCTAGCTTAGATGAACACCAAGGAAACTTACTATTCCCTTTCCATCCACCGAGAAGGGGTGAAGTGGTTGTTTTTGAATATCCTAATGACAGAAAACGTCATTTTGTAAAGAGGGTTATAGGGGTACCGGGAGATCAGGTAGAAATCAAGAATGGCGACGTTTTCGTAAACAGGGCGCAAATATCTGAGCCATATCTTAGAAAATCTAATTCGACTTCAAACTATGGTCCTATGATAGTAAATTCTGGAGAATATTTTGTTCTAGGTGATAATAGGGTTGCGAGTAACGATTCCCGCTCATGGGGAACCATTAGTAATGACCATATTATCGGAAAATACTGGTTCCGATATAGCTCTTTTCTCTGTGAACTAGCTCCAATAGACCGGGGTAGCTTAAGGTAAGCAGAATATAACCTACCTTAGTCTATTGAAAGGCTTCGTCCAACACCCATACAATTCCTACTATTGCTTAAATAATCGTGGGCCGGTAGCTCAGTCTGGCAGAGCATCGGACTTTTAATCCGAGTGTCCT
>CAZZBP010000002.1:715-101311 GCA_964652755.1 uncultured Dehalococcoidia bacterium | reverse complement strand
AAATTTAGTCTGAATTCTCACTTTCTATAAACTCAATACAATTCCTATCAGGGTCCTTCCAGTAGCAACCAATTTAACTGGAGATACTTCTGCAGGAGGGTTCACACTCGTTGCTCCCTTGCTCACCATATCACCAAGAGTTCTGACTATATCCTCCACGCTGGGAGTAAAATGGAACCCACCTAAACCTGCCAGATCCGTTGTATGCCTAGGTTCTGCATCAGGTTTAACATACCCAATAAGCTCCCGTGAAAGGCCAAATCGCAGATCCAAATATACTACTCCCAGATTTACTTCCTGCGAGCCGACAAGTTAAGAAATCAGAACACCCTCTCTATCAATGCCTCTCGAGCCCTCTAAAGAAAGTTAGCCTGACAACATCCGTAAATAAAGCCTTTGATTACTCGAGATCACTTAAAAATCCGCCACGCTTCACAGATTCAATCATTTGATTCGCCTATTCAGCCTTGACCTTAGATCTCATACTGCCGACTGCTAATGCAAGCCAACCCAACAACAGACAAATACCCCCAACAGGTGCGGTTACGCCGAACACCCAAATCTGGGTTAAAGCTAGGGCATAAAGGCTTCCACAGAAGATAATCACGCCTGCTAAAAGCAACCACAGACTTGCAGGATATATGATCCACGACTTATGCTTTTCAACGACAAGCGCCACCGCTATTAGGGCAACCGAGTGCACCATATGAAACTTGACAGCAGTTTGAAACGTATCTTCATACTTTTCATTAAGGAATGTTTCCATCCAGTGCGTACCGGCAGCCCCTGCAACCACCGATAAAAAACCCAGTAAGGCCCCTGTACAGATCCATTTTCTAGAATTGCTCGCCATTGTCCCGGCATCTTAACACCCTGCCTTACTCTCCAGTTGATTATTAGATCCTTGACACGCTAGAAAAGCGAAGCAGACAATCTCTACGTGGAATCTACAGATGTGTTTGAGGATCTGCCGAAAGGAGACCAAAGATGAGTACAATGCGAGCCGCAATTGCCACAGGATTGGGGAAGTGGAGTTGCGACGAAATCAAGATTCCCTCCATGGAGAAGGGGAAGGTCTTGGTCAAAACAAACCTCTCTTCCATATGTGGAAGTGACCTACACATCACGTACATGGGGTGGAACGTCTCTGAGTTTCCCCTTCCTCATGGATACCCTGGGCATGAAGGTATTGGGAATGTTGTAGACGGGGGAGACACGGGTTACAAGGAAGGAGAACTCGTTTTAACCGTACCCAACATTTGGCAATCGAAATGCTTTGCCGAGTATCAACTGATTGATACCCAATTCCTGCTCAGAATGCCTGAAAACATTCCTGAGTCTCATCTTCTTATGGCTCAGCAACTTGGCACAGTCGTGTTTGGATGCCGAAGGCTACCTTCACTGGTTGGAAAAACGGTCGCCGTTATAGGTCAGGGGTCTGTAGGGTTATTTCATGACTTCATGCTTCGGCGTATGGGTGCCCATAAGATTATCGCGATCGAGCCGGTAACAGAACGTCTTGACGCCGGGAAAAATATCGGAATTGACCATGCTATAGATGTGACCGGAAAACGTGCTACAGAAGCAGTCCTAGACCTTACCGGCGGAGAAGGTGCCGATCTTGTAATAGAAGCCGTAGGCAGTGTAGAAACCCTAAATCAATCTTTGAAGCTGGTGAAGATTTTTGGGCGGATCGCCGCATTCGGTTTACCACCCTCCCCAGATCGGGTCCTATTCGACTGGGATACATTTTTCAGGAAGTGTGTACAAATGCACTCCGTTTTCAGAGGACAAGACGAACCAGGGCTGCCCGCATTCAAGTTAGCCGTGGACTATATAGAAAAAGGCGAGATCGACATGGCTCCCTTCGTAACTCACCAGTTCCCTATCTGGGATATACAAAATGCCTTTGATCTAGCTGATGCAAGAACGGATGGAGCTTTGAAGGTTTCTCTCTCTTTCTAGAGATAACTGTTCTGACAAGATATTTAAAACCGCCGACTTAGTCCTGCTATCTTGGGTGCCATCCCGAGCCAGCCCACGTAGTTATCTTATTGGGATTAAGTCGTATGAGAATCCTGGGCGCGCGCTTAGTATCATCGTAGTATTGATGACCAAGCTCCTTATCTAGATACCGCAACACCCAGTGTTCCCAATCCCCGGTCCAAGAATCATCAATGATTTCAGCATCTGCCTGAACTAGTACTCTTGTATAAGGGGCATCAGGGGTGTCAATGGAGGCCGCGACTTTAGAATTGGATCTGATGTGTCCTGCCCACTGTGCTCTGCTGCTTCCAGTGACGAGAAAAACTCCATTCTCTTAGGCTTATCAAAGCGGATTAATATACGGATATACACTCTCCGCCATCGTACCGAACTTCAACACTCGGGAGCCTGTAAGAAGAAAGTCTTCTGGTTGCTGTTTACTAAGTATGGGGATTTCTCTGACCTCTAAACGAATTTATCTAAGCTATATTCAAGATAACTTAATCATAAAAACAATTTGCGTAGATATCGATTCATTATTCCCGATGAAGGGAAATAGTATAGTGCCGTATAATCCCAAAACTTGTATAAATCATTCAATCAGTGACAAGGCAGAAGGCTCAAAACAGGAGATTTGTTATGGGAGAGCTTTACAATTTGACCATAACTGACGCGTCAAATGAAATACGTAACAAAAATGTATCCCCGGTGGAACTTTTAGAGGCTTTTTTAAAAAGATCTGAATCTCTCGAAGATGACCTCAATGTATGGGTCACAATGGACCCGGAACTCGCTATGAAGGCTGCCAAAGTTTGTGAATCTGAAGTCGAACTGGGCCGATATAAGGGCCCCCTCCATGGAATACCCATTGGGGTGAAGGATATTTACTACACCGAGGATATGAAAACTACTTGCTGTTCACCAATATTCAAGGATTTCGAAAGTGGTTACGATTCAGAGCCCGTAAAGTTGTTACGGGAGGCCGGCGCAATAATTATGGGTAAAACCGTAACTACGCAGTTCGCCTGTGGGGACCCTCCCCCAACCCGGAACCCGTGGAATCTTGGAAGAACTCCTGGAGGCTCAAGCAGCGGCTCAGCTGTTGGTGTATCAGCAGAATATTTCTCTGCGTCTCTAGGCTCGCAAACTGCCGGCTCAGTCCTTCGGCCTGCGGCATATAACGGAGTAGTTGGCTTCAAACCCACTTACGGTCTAGTCAGTAGGGTCGGAGTCTACCCAGTAGCCCTATCTCTGGATACGATGGGATGGTTTACGAAAAATGTACGAGATTCAGCCACGATGCTCCAGTGCATGGCAGGTTACGACGACAGAGACGAAGGTTCGGTCTTTTCTGATATTCCTCGGTATTCAGACGCATTTCTGGAAAGTAAGGCCCCTAAAATCGGCCTAGTAGAGCAATACTATTTAGACGAGGCTGATTCGGAAACAGTTTCTAATATAAGGACTTTGGCAGATCAGCTTTCCAATGCCGGTGCAGAGGTTAGCAAAATCCATCTAGATATCGACTTTAAACAAATTCTAGATGCCCATAGGGTGATAATGACAGTTGAAGGCGCCTTTACCCACAAGAATAACTTCGCTGAAAGACCAGAAGATTACTTGCCCCAAGTAAGAAACATAATTGAAACAGGAAATGAGACTTTGGGAGTCAACTACGTATCTGCAAGAAACTCTCAACGAAAATTGAAATCAGCCGTTGAAAAGGCCCTTCAAGGGTACGACCTGCTATTGTCTCCTACGGCAGTTTCAGGGGCCCCCACTCCTGAAACGACAGGGCAACCTGTTTTCCAAGCTCCCTGGACTATGGCGGGCGTCCCTTCAATCAGCATACCGTACGCTCTAGATATGGAGGGGATGCCTCTCGGTGCACAGTTGGCTGGTAAGTTTTATGGAGAGTCCAGTTTACTTGCGGCAGCGTCTTGGATTGAGAGCATTGTCGAATTCAGAGCAGTCCCCAATATTTCCTAACAGCATACGTATACGTCAAGAGTGACTGTAAGGTGAACAAAATCAATTCCTGGCCTCGAGCTTGTGGAGATGAAAAATTGCCGCGGCAATGGGTTCTGCCGTGGCGCGGGCGGTGGACATATGTGGTATGAGGAAGAAGGGACATCCCGAGTGAATCATGCTCGAACAGACCAGTTTCTGGAAACCGGAGCCGACACTGTTGGAGTATCTTGTCCATTTTGCATGGAAATGATGGAGGAATGAGTCCAATCAAAAGGTGTAAGTGATTTCCGCAGAGTGAAAAATCTCGTCGAACTAGTAGCAGAGAGTTTAGGATAGCGACTTGGCTATACCCAACAAAGGAACTAGCTTTTATCTTTATTCTCTTCGGCCATAGCTACATATTTAGAGGGACATTTCACAATTACATTCTGACTATGAAATTCACTACCAGGCACGTAAGTACCTTCAAGAATAATCTCAGAATGCTCGTTAAAAAAGAGATCTGGAAGTACCCCGTCATGTTTCGCCTGCATTACCTGGTCACCGTCCGTAAGAGTGAAATGAGCGAGCGTCGAACCTTCGGTTCTATGGAAAGACTCGGCTACTAGTTTTCCACTCACGCGTACCACTTTACCTTCGGCAGTTGCAGGTTGATCGTTAATCTCACCCACCGTAAAGTAATATACTGTGGCTCCTTGGAAGGCTACATATGCAAAATATCCAAGAGCTGAGAACAACACAACAGCAGCAATAAGCGCTTTACCTCTATTTGCAGTAATTAGTCCTGTCGCGCCTTGATCTGGCTTTGCTATTTCCTGTCTTTCACTCATATCTTATAAATTATTTACCCTTGTAAGAATCGTTTCCAGCCAATGTTTTCTTCAGCGACTGGAGTTCCCGTTTCATCTCCTTCAAGCGTTTTGATAGAAAGAAGACATAAGCAAAGAAAGCTATCCAAGTTAAAAAGAAAACAGCAAACAAGAACTTTAAATTAGCTTCAGGATCCTGTCCTCCCGAAGGGTAAACCTCCAGAGAAGAGGCCATTAAAGAATGAACCGGGTTTGTTAAAAAAAATACCAATCCTGAAATCACTAGAAGGCATAGCCTTTTTCTAACCACTGTTAGCAACATACTGATGTACCTCGTCAAGGGCATCCTCTGCCCGTCTCATCGCGATTCTCTCGACTAAAATATAGATATAAAAAACAGTAAACGCTACGAATGCCGTCCAGAAAGTTAGACTCATACTAGAATCAAGGCCCCCCGATTCCGCGAAAGGACCTATGTTCAGATCCGGGTGAGCCGTTCTCCACCATATAGATGCCATATAGATTAGCGGAGCATCCAAAGCACCGAGTAAGGCAACTACCGAGGCATATCGCGTTCCTCTTGATCCTTTAGGAGCATACGCCCGAACCATCAGATATCCGACGTAAATGAACCAGAGTATCAGCGTAGTAGTTAGCTTTGGGTCCCACGTCCACCAGACACCCCAGACCGGCTTCGCCCAAATCGCACCAGTCACAAGAATTAGTGTCGCAAAAATTAAGCCAAGCTCGGCCGCTGAATAAGCGATTGAATCCCATTTGTCATTTCTCGTAAATAGATGAATTAGACTCGCTATCCCTACGACGAAAATCGACACCATCCCTATCCATCCCAAGGGCACATGGAAATAGAAAATCCTTTGTGATATTCCGAGATTTTGCTCTGTTGGAACCCACATGAACACGAGATAGATGGTGACTAACATCAGTAATGTGGTAAGTGAGAATAATGCAGTTCTCATTGACGGCTTTGAAAGCCTCCTATCACGGCAGGTCTAACCTTGGGTGGCCTCTCACCGTTTGTGAATTATATCACTGCCCGAGGTTCTTAAGTCAGACCCTCGTCCTGATCTCCCATTACGGGTGTGCGAAAACCCGGGTTGTTCTCATTAGCTTGTTACCGCTCCTATGGAAGCTGAGGAAACTAGCTTGGCGTATTTGGCTAGAACTCCTCTCTCATAGTTAGTCTTCCGAGGCTGCCACGCTTTCTTCCGTTCTTCAAGTTCAGCATCCGTGATCTTAACATTCAATTGACGAGACTCTACATCCATCGATATAACATCGCCTTGGTTTATAAGCCCTATGGGACCCCCAACTGCCGCTTCAGGAGCGACGTGCCCTATCATTGGTCCTCTAGTAGCTCCAGAAAACCTGCCGTCAGTTATAAGCAGGGTAGAATCCCCTAGGCCAGCCCCTATAATAGCCCCCGTAACCGCTAGCATTTCCTGCATGCCAGGTCCCCCTTTTGGGCCTTCATATCGGATGACCAAAACATCCCCGTCTTCTATTTCACCGTTGGTAACAGCCTCAAAGGCGGCTCTTTCACCGTCATAAACTTTCGCAGGCCCTTCATGCTGATGGTGTCTAGTTCCAGAAACTTTGATTACTGCCCCTTCCGGTGCAAGGTTTCCCTTCAGTATCGCAAGACCGCCAGTCGAACTTTTGGAATTGGGTATAGAGAATATAACTCTTTCATCTGGTTTTGTTGTAACTGCTTGAAGATTATCCCCTATTGTTTTTCCGTTAATGGTCATGGCATCTCCGTGCAACATGCCGCCATCAAGAAGTTCTTTAAGGACGACCTGTACTCCGCCGGCTTTGTCCACGTCGGACATCACATATTTGCCACCTGGCCTCAAATCGGTAAGGTAGGGCGTCTCCCTACTCAAGGCGTCAAAATCATCAATGGTAAGGTCAACCTCTGCCTCGCGTGCAATGGCTAGCAAATGTAGCACAGCATTGGTAGAACCGCCCATGGCTAGAACAAGTCTGATCGCGTTTTCAAAAGCAGCTCTTGTCATGATGTCTCTTGGCTTCACTCCTTTCTCCAACATCGAATACAAATGAGTGCCTGCTTCATGTGCAACGTCCAGATTTCGATCATCCACCGCCGGAATAGACGCGGCCCCGGAGACTGACATCCCCATTGCTTCTATTGCAGAAGCCATAGTATTCGCCGTAAACATTCCAGAGCATGCCCCTTCTCCAGGACAGGCCACGCGCTCCATATTAAGAAGTTCATCCAGGGTCATCTGACATTTTGAGTATGCCCCGACAGCCTCATACATATCCTGGATATTTATATCCTGCCCCTCGTAGGATCCAGGCAGTATAGCCCCTCCATAGACAAAAACTGAAGGTATGTTTAATCGAGCCATCGACATCATCGCGCCAGGCATGTTCTTATCGCACGCAGCGACCACTATTAGGCCATCCATACCCTCCGTAAAACAAACAGTCTCAATGGAGTCAGCTATTACTTCGCGACTAACGAGAGAACCCTTCATTCCCTCAGTCCCCATAGATATGCCGTCACTTATTGTTATCGTGCCAAACATAAATGGAACAGCTTGAGCATCCCAAAGTCCCTGCTTAGCCTTCTCTGCAATACGTGTGAGGTGCACATTGCAAGGAGTTACATCACTGGCTAAATTCGCCACAGCAACAAATGGCTTCTCCATATCATCATCATTCAGTCCGACTGCTCTAAGCATTGACCTCGCGGGAGCTCTGTCAGGACCAAGGCTGACAACACCTGATTTATGTTTAAGAAGGGCCAAATTCTTAGTTTTCGTTGCCATGATTTCTCCACCTCCTATAAGAAATCTAAAATCCACTGTAAATCAAGATTGGTTAGTCTTAAAAAACGGACAACAAGACCGGTCCGGCAACCCCCTATCTAACCCAAAACGTGTATAAAAAGTAGCGAATTAGTAGATTTGATGAGTCTGAGAAAACTCAGTCTGCCAATACCGAGAGCGTCAAGGTAAATAACCTATTCTTCAGAAGGACCGTGTTTATCCATAAGATCTATGACTCGAGGATCGATCGTATCTGGAATGTCACGCCCCGAGTCGTAGTAAGCAATAGCAAGATGGGCGTCTCTATGCAGTTGCTCACTTTCCGGCATATTTCTAAATTCATCACTATTTAATTCAGCAAACAGATTATCAATATGTGCTTTCTGGTACATTTAAGCGCCTGCCATTATGGCTGAAATCTCTTCACAGCCCTGTCACATTTAGTTCCTAGAGCCGCTTTAATTCTCTATAGACCGGCATCGTATCCAGTCTTTTCAGTGAGAATCTCGGCCAACTCATCTGCAAACTCTTTCGCATCGTCTTCTGAGGCAGATCCTCTCTCCTCTAATTTTTTCTTAAACTGATCGAAAAGCCATTCATCTTTGGTTCCGTGTGGAAAGTCAAAGAATCCCCTGTCGAAGGAGGGCAATTCGTCAGGGCCAAAGTATCCCTTACCTCTGATTTCATAACCTTCGAGGTTATGAGTACCTTTGCCCAATATGTTGCCCGTCTCAACGAAATGCTCCATTACTGAGGGCATACCATATCGCTGTATAGGACAAACCAACATACACACGCCGCACCCCTCATAGGTCGCCATCACGGGCCGGCATCGATCGTACATTAGCTTATGCTTCTCCGCGCCTCTCCACCAAACTTTTTCCTTAACAAGAGCTCTACCCGGACATCGATTGACACATACCTGACATTGTTCGCAGAATTTGTGAATACCGTAATCAACCGGCTCATCGTATGTGACTTCGGCATCCGTCGAAATGATCATAATGCGTGACCGTGAGCCGAAGTGTGGGGATAGCAGCTGACCATTGGCGCCAAGTTGACCAAGACCTGCCTCCACAAACATTGGGATGTAGGCGGCACTATTATCATTGGGGCTGTGGATTTGGGCACCATACCCAAGGGATCGAATAAACTCCGCTAGCTCCAGCGCGTAGGCACCTTCTTCTTCGTAGGTTCCAAAATGAGCGAATTCAGCCTGCATGCTAGGGATAGTTTGTGTTTGCCAGTAGTCCTGCTCAAGTGCGAGGCAGATGGCATGCTCATACTTTACCCAGCCTTTTTTACTTTTATATGTGTATCGCCGATCGTATTTCGTAAATCCTACTTCCCCAAATCCAAGTTCCCTCGCCTTCTTACGAATCTCTTCGGTTACGTCCTTACCAACTATTGGCTCTGCTTCAGGTTTAATGTCACCAGAAACAAAGGCAGCCTCGACGAGGGGCTTATTATCCTCGTCATGTTGCTTTCGATACTCATACATCTCACCTGTGTATACAGTCCAAACCCATTCGCGGTCTGCAGCTTTTTCGATATTCTGGGTCTCTAATGGATAGTTTCGACTGTAGAAGTCAACATCAATTTCTTTCTGGGGAATCCCAGGAACTGTAGCGAGTTCATCAGCTACTTTAATAGAGACATCGGAGTCGCCATCTTTCCTACCAGGTCTTGCAATTACATGATGTACATGTTTGAGTGCCATCTAAAACCCCTCCCTTATTATGGAATCCAGAGCCCTATGTGTAGCGTTCCTAACGGATAATATATACCTTGATTGTCATCATATACCCGCTAGTCTAGGCAGTATATCTGCTTAAGTCAATAAGGGAATTACATGAATAGCATAACAGTCATTAGCAAAAGATTAGGCACGTTTACTTTTAGCAGATACATGACCGAATGATCAAAAATCTCCTGTGAATGATGTTCTATTCATCAAGCACAAGATGTTTTCTTGCCTCTAAAGTATCTAGTCTGTCTAATAAAAAAAACTAAGCCGCCGATAACTAAGACGCTCAAATATGTAACTGATCTGTCACAAAGTGTGACCGCTGCCGCCTCAGGCCCACTAATCCCAAGCAGAAGTAAAGCTGTCATGCCTGGCTCTACCGCACCTACACCACCCGGCGTCGGTATTGTGGAAAGTACGGAGCTCCCAATTGTAACCACTACAAGGAGGACTAATCCTACTGAGATGCCCAGTGAGTCCACTACAAGCCACAACCTTAAAACCTCCATTAACCACCCCAACAATCCCAAAACAGCAAGAAGAAGCAAGCGATCAAAACTTCCTACCACGCCAGCCTTAAAATTAAGCACAGCGCCCCTCAGTCTATTCGGTAAGATATTGGTGATCCGACCCCCTGTGTAAAAAAGGCCCACGACCATTCCTATGAGCGCAGCAGCCATAACGATTGCTGAAAACAGGAGAACGACGGAAATCCTACTTTCCATGGTTCTGGATAATAGAAGCACGGATATTATTAGGGCTGTGGCCACTGTCACCATATCCAGCACTCGCTCCGCTAGTATCGTTCCCAAACTCCACGAAAATCCTTTGCCACTTTCCGAACCAAACGCATAGGCTCTATACGCATCCCCTATCCTCAGCCAAGCAATCGAATTGACGAACCATCCACATAAAATTAAGAGGCTGCAAGTCATAACGCTAGGCAAGGATCTGTTACTTAAGGAACGCTTGGTAAGTTCGTCACGATGTTCCCAAGCGTTAAGCCCAAGGTATCTCCACCTCAAACCACGAAACAAGAAACTAGAATAGTAGATTAGGAATGCACCAACATATGTCAGAGGATTTAGACGTTTAATATTAGAACCGGTTTCCGCCCAATCTAATTCAAATCTGGAAGTCAGAAAATAGAAAAGACAAACAGCGGCTACAAAAGACAAAAGTGTTGGCAGAGAGAAAATTCTCTTCTTGATCGGAACTGAGGAGTCTTCACTCCGATGTGAGGTATTCAATTAGGTAACTCTTTAGCTACCTTCACTTAGGTATCTCTCATAATTGGCCTTTTCAAAGGGATTCCAGGCCTTCTGGGAAAACTGGAGGGAGTTTCCGATGTCTTGGAAATCACAACTAAGTTACTTTTGAGAAATTCGAACCTATTACTGCAATCAATGATCGCGCTGATTTCCCCCCCTAGTTTAGCTATTGCACCAAGTGAGTTTTCAAGTTCACTTAAAATGTTCTCGCCTTTGATTGCTACAACAGTGCCCCCGATTTTACAAAAAGGTAACGTCAGTTCAGCTAATACTTGAAGTTCGGCAACAGCCCTAGCAACCACCAAGTCGTAAGCTAGTCGGTGCTGTTTTTCTTTGGCTGCCGATTCAGCTCGACGTCCAAGGATTTCTACGGATTTGGATCCTTGATGTGCAGTTGCCTTTTCTAGAAAAACAGTTTTCTTCCTTACGGAGTCCAAAAGAGTAAGACAAATGTCAGGAAACAGAATTTTTAAGGGAACGCCAGGAAATCCTCCACCGGAGCCCACATCCAACACGTTAATTCTCTGATCTTCTACTTTCTGCTCAAAAGAATAGGCCAGTGTTACAGCAGCAGAATCAAGATAGTGCCTTTCGACAGCCTCTTCCCAAGCAACCACGGTTGTCAGATTCACTTTCGCGTTCCAAGATTTCAATAAGTCATGAAACGTTGAAAATTGTTCCAAAATTTCCCAGCTTGAAGGAAGACCCATTCTGCAGAGATTATTTTTGAGCAGCAATGTAGATTCGTCCAAAGTTTTATAGCCTACATTCAGTTTATTGCAATGCCATTTATAAAAAACATCTATTAAATCTCGTTACCTTCGATTAGCCGGTTGAGATCGTGTCCATTACTTCAATGCAATATACCTCTTACGTATAGTCTTTCAAGCATCTGCCCTGTTATGGAGAGGCGTTTAAGCTTGAAGGCCTTCATTATCTCACCTTATTGTTAAATTCAAATCGGAAAAACTCTCGACTGCCCAGTAAGGTACTGGTATTATCCTTCGGTGTAGAATTACATGGTTGGTGATTCTGCATAAGCAGCCGGCATAATAAAATTATGTTGAGACAGTTGGGTGAAAAGGCATTGATTTCCAACAAAATCAATGCCTAACAGACGCTATTATGGTGTGTCTGATTGTGTTAGGGTTGTTGGCGAATATAACTAAACAATAAAGAAAGCAACTCCAGTCATATTAACTGGTCAAGGAGGCAGCTTACACGCCATGTTCAGGACCAAGACATTAGTTATTGTGGCCCTCATGTTGTTTACGCTTGTTATACCTGTTTTGGCGACTCATGCCGACGATGAGGCCGAATCAGTCGGTACAGCGTTGGTGCAGGATGATCAGGCTACGAGTGACTCTGTAACCATCTCTCTCACCGGAATATCGCCAGCAAGCGCCGGCTCATCTTACCTAGCGTCTCTCGTGTCAGCCGATGGTAAAAACACTCTTGAGCTCGGGACAGCCTCTGTCAATCTACCCGTTGTACATGGCGTAGTACAGGGCACAGGAACAGTGGATCTCGTTTTCGACAGCGGATCAGACAGCTATGACGGTGCAAACCTGCTGGCAAGTTACAGCAGAATTAGAATAACAGAGGAACCTGCAGGTACCACGATATATAGCGATGCCTTGCCAGGAGAGGCAGTGGACGAAATCAAGGCAATGCTTGACGACATAGCCTCCTTGAATACAGCGCTAGATGCTGCAATAGCCTCAGCTCACTCGGCGCAGGTCGAGTCAGACACTGACGGAATTAACTCACACATCACTGAAGTAGTAGCCGCGATCGCAGGAGTTGAGAGTTTATCGGATAGCATCAATGCACATGCCATAGCTGCCGGACAGGCAGCAATGGATGAATCTAGTATTACAGACGGTGTAACAGAAATAGCTACGGTGACTTCCAATATCAACGTATGGGTGGCCGAGGTTACAACCACATCTGAAGATGACATACTCGGCCAATCAAGTGCAGCGGTAGCCCAAATATTCGTAGACAAAGTAGTCAATGACTTATCAGCGGCGAGAAATGGTTGGGACGCAGATAATAGCGGTTCAGTCGACACAACCGCTGGCGAAGGTGGGGCTTCCCAAGCTTACTCAGTCGGGCAAGGAATGGCTACATTCACTCTGGTCGCAGGCGATCTGCCCGCACCAGAGGGAGTACCAGAGGTAGTGGCACCCGTAGCTACACCAGCACCCGTAGCTACACCAGCACCTGTTGTAGAAGTAGAAGTAGAAGTAGAAGAAACGCCGCAACACATTCTGGAACTTGGACTACCAAGCGTCGGGGAACAGGTACTTGGAGTTGCAATGCAAGTAAGCTTCATATTCGGATTGTTGCTTGTCGGATTTAGCGGATTGATCCTAGTCAGGAGCAGACGCTAATTAACACTTTAGGACAAGTAATCCAACCACACTAGGCTGTGTGAAAAAAGAAGACTTAGATAAAAGAACTCTGCTGGTTAGCAGAGTTCTTTTATCTTATGAGGGGTTTGTAAACCTTCGAGTCCACTGATATGCGGTATTCTCGAAGAATCAGAAAAGGGTCGGTTACTCCGGTTTTCTTTATATTGCCCCTTATTATCTTGGCCACAATTTCCTGTCGTGAGACAGAGCTGTCTTCCGGTCACATGCAACTATCTCCCACTCCGATTAAGGTTAATCCTTCAATCATTATAGATTCCTCCAAAAACATTATGGCGGAACTCAAGTCATTTAAGTTCGATCTTAGCCATCGCAAAGGGGCTGGATCTCCCATGGAGGGTTTCTTGTTAGTGGAGGCGGTTGGCCTGATTGAGAAACCCAATATGATTTCAGTTGAAGCAACGATGCTTTTAGGAAACATCGCTACCAAAGGAGGAATAGTAACTATTGATGAAAAAACTTTCATACTTAATCCACTAACAAAGGAATGGGAGAAGGTTGAATCAGAGATTGGATTATTGAATTTCTTTGACCCGCAAAAAGGGATCTCATCTATTATGGACAGCATGCTCGACCCTCAATTGATTGAATCTAACGACGACAGATACATAATCCGTGGCGAGATTCCTGCCCCTTCTTTCTCGCCCCTACTGGGTGAAACCACTGACAACGATGTCACAGCCGAAATTTCCATATCCCGTGATTCCTATTTGCTAACAAACGTGCGTGTAACAGGCCGCCTAAATAAATTAGACGAAGACGGCCTCGTTAGGATCATTGAAATTTCCAGGTTTAATCAGCCTTTATATATAGCCGAGCCGGAAACGGAGTAGTGATTGAAAAAAAGCAGCCAAACTAACTTTCGTGCTTACGTCACCCTTATACCGGTAATGGCGGGAGTTTTCTTTGCTGCAGACGATCAAACCGTAGTAGTCACAATTCTTCCTCAGATCATGTCGGATCTGAGAGTGGAAGTATCTGAGCTACATCGTGCAGGTTGGACCGTTACAGGATATTTACTTGGCTATGTTGCCATAATGCCAATTACGGGCAGGCTTTCCGATATCCTTGGGCGAAGAACCGTATATGCGATCGCTATGGTTGTATTTGTTATTGGTTCTACAGGCACAGCTTTAACAGGCTCTTTTGGTTGGATGTACGAAATACCCGTTAGTCAATTTTCTTCGACTGATTCCGTTATTCTTGCCATACCCGAGATTACTTCCAATATTGAATGGGTGATCTCAACAAGGATTCTGCAAGCTATCGGGGCGGGAGCATTAGTACCTGTTTCTATTGCGATGGTGAGTGATTTATTTAAAGCCAACCAGAGAGGTGTCCCCTTAGGAATCACCGGTGCCGCGGCTGAAGCCGGGGCCGTGATAGGTCCTCTATGGGGAGGAGTAGTAACCAGGTTTCTTGACTGGCAGTGGGTTTTCTGGCTCAACTTACCCGTAGCCGCTGCTGTACTCTTAGGAATTTATTTGATGTTCCCCAAAACGGTTAGAATTCAAGTTCCTGTAGACTACCTCGGGTCAGTTTTCATAGTCGTGGGTTTATGCCTTTTAACGTTAGGCTTTTCTCAATCAGATAACCCGGGCAAATGGATGTATCTATATTTTGGAACAGGAACCTCAATGTTTGCCGCGTACGCCGTACGGGCATTAAGCATTTCCGATCCTATAATTCCTATTACACTTTTCCGAAACATAGGATTTACCGCAGCCAATATGGTACATATCTTATATGGCGCAGGATTAATAATAACTATGGTGACTATTCCACTCATGGCTAACACAATCCTTCAAGGATCGCCCTTGGACGGAGGGCTAATGTTGGGAAGACTCACAGTTGTAATACCGGCGGGAGCGATTGTCGGGGGATTTATTTGCAAAAATCACGATTTGAGAATCCCATCTATCCTAGGTCTAGTTCTATGTAGCATCTCTCTGTTTATCATGAGTGGATGGGACCAAACTATCAACGACCCATGGATGACAATCCCACTAGTGACTGCAGGATTCGGATTCGGCCTATTAATAGCCCCCATCACCCTAGCCGCATTGAATTCAACAAATGAGGCGATGAAAGGGGCAGCTTCGGGAATAATATCAACTTCAAGATTTATAGGAATGCCCTTTGGGATCGCAGCGTTATCAGCATGGGGAGCCGGAAAGTTCCAGGATTCGTTATCGGGAATAGAACTTCCTTTACCTTCGCCCAGTGACACTGCCCAGCAAATTGCAGAAAAATCGGCTCAATTCCAAATTGATGTCACGGATGCCGGTGTCAATCTTTTCAGCGATTTTTATTTTGCCGGGGCAGTTGTTTGCCTTATTGCGATTCTTCCATGTATTTCTATGAAGGTCCAACATCCTAATTCATAAATCTTCCACCATCAACATTGATGGCCTGACCGGTGATATTACGTGCCATGTCGGAAGCTAAGAAAGCGGCCATGTTACCTATATCTTCAGGTGTTTGCTCCCTTTTCATAGGAATCCATTGTTCTACTATTTGCTCAAACACTTCTCTGCCGGTGGAATTTACCAGTTCCAAAGTTTGATCTCCAAATCTTGCACGTTTTCTCGCTATTGACTCCCATATCAGAGCCCAAAGAAACCTCGGGCAAGATCGCGTTAACATTAACGTCAAAGGGAGCGCGTTGGAGTGCGTTAGACTTAGTCCAACTCACCACAGCAGCTTTCGTCGAGCTGTAATGTGGAAGATCTGAGCTGCCTTGACGAGCCGCGATTGAAGCTATGTTGACAATCTTTCCATATTTACGTTTTTTCATGTGCGGGACAATTAATTCTGACACACGAACAACTTCCCTAACATTGACTTCATGAACTCTGGACCAGCTTTTATCATTGGGAGTCTCACGTTCCCACCATTCTCCCGTTCCATTGATGCCAGCATTATTGACGAGTCCGTCGATTTTCCCAAAAGTTTTTATATCATCCTCAATCAAATGCTTAACTGTAGATGTCTCTGTAACATTTACAATACCGCATAGGAATTGACCATCCCCTGCAAGCGTTTGGATGGTCAATTCAGCGGAGGAAAGTTCTATGTCGGCAACAAAAACTGGCCCCTAGTCTCGCAAGAGTTTCACTAATACCCTTTCCAATTCCCCTTCCACCACCAGTTACAATCGCATGCTTTCCATGTAAACCAATCATTGCTCACTCATCGCAATTTGAAAGGACACAATATCAAATTACTATCAGCTGAATAAATAAATTTAGCATAGACAAGAGAGAGATTTATCTAATCACCCAAGTATTTCGGCTAATGATTTCCTGTCTGTTCCAACGATGGCTTGTGTGCCAATTGAAATTATAGGTCTCCTAATTAGTCGAGGTTCACTTAGCATAAGTTCTATCAATCTGTCACGGTTCAGTGAATTTCTTTCAATACCTAATTTTCGAAAAGAAGGGCTTCTAAATGAAAAGAAATCCGAAGGATCTTTTTCACCTAAGAGATTATGCATTTCTTCCCGTGAAAACGGGTCTTTAAAGAAATCTCTTTCTTGAATATCAAGACCTGCCTGCAAGAGTTCCACCCTCACTTTCTTGCAAGTACTTCAGCGACTCCAAGTGTAAAAAGTAGCTTTGTTCATCAGGCCACTCCCATGTCTATATCATTTAACGACCCGGATCATATTAGCTATATTTGCCACTACATCTAGATTACTAATGCTATCTAGAGCCTTTTGAATGGCCTCCTCACGTGCCTCATGGGTCATTATAACCATTTCTGCAGTGCCCTTCTGTTGGTTAGAACCTTTCTGCAAAAAAGACGATATGCTAATACCGTTCCCTGCCAAAACAGAGGCAATCTTCGCCAAAACCCCTGGCTGGTCTTTGGCTTCAAGTCGTAAATAGTATTCAGATATCAACTCAGACATAGGTTGTACGGTGATCTGCTCCGACAGCCGCACAGGGTCAAGAAACGCCGCGTTACCCGCTATATTCCTTCCAATATTCACTATATCAGCGACAACCGCACTAGCGGTCGGCATTTCGCCTGCACCCGGGCCATAAAACATGACACTACTAGCGAGGTCCGTTTCAACCTCAACTGCATTGAGCACGCCGTCAACTTTCGCAAGCATTTGGTTTTTATCAACCAATGCTGGGTGAACTCTGGCTTGAACCTGGCTGTCGACCCGAGTAGAGATTGCCAAAAGTTTGATCGAGTAGCCCAACTCATCGGAATACAGGAAATCCTGAGCAGTTAAACGAGTGATTCCTTCGTAATGTACATCCGTGTTTTTTACCTGCGCCCTAAAGGCCAGTGTAGAAAGAATCGCTAATTTATATGAGGCATCTATACCTTCGACATCGTTAGTTGGATCAGACTCCGCATATCCTAAGGCTTGTGCCGCTTGAAGCACTTCCTCATAATCCGCTTGCTCGTTTGCCATTCTCGTTAATATGTAGTTTGTAGTGCCGTTAATTATTGCTTTTATAGACTTGACATCATTCGAAACCAAATCCCTCATCAGAGGAGATACGATTGGTGTCCCACCCGCTACACTCGCTTCAAATAGTACCCGCACATCTCTTTTTCTTGCAGCATCAAATATGGCAGGTCCGTGCTTTGCCATCACCTCTTTATTGGCGGTGACGACATGTTTACCATTACTTACTGCTTTGAGAATATAACTTAACGCTGGTTCTTCCCCACCCATCAGTTCGACAACGATGTCTACGTTGGAGTCTCCCAGTATTGACTCGGATGAATCTACGAACCTGCCTTCAGGTAGTTGGAAGGATCTCGGTTTATTCTGGTTCCTGACTAAAACACCCCGGAGATCCAGTTTTGCACCAATTTGTCGTTCAAGTAAATCACTCTTCTCAGAAATTATGCGTGCTACCCCACCACCAACAACTCCCATGCCAAGAAGCCCAATACCGATTCTTTTGACCATTACATTTGTTCCTACATACCGCTCAAGATTCCCTGAAACGGGTCTGGAGTAGGAGTAGCGGCAGCAGAACTCAGTCTCAGCTGCTCAAAAACCCATCCATAGATTTCAGAATTAAACACAGCGTAGACATCATGTGATTTGCGTTCTTTATTTACCCATTCCTGTAAAGCCTTGGTCTTTAATTCTTCTCTTATCCCTGGCGATAGCTCTCTAGCTTTGTGACGTTCACTAATCATGAAAAAGAAGACTTCATTGGGATCTTCGCTATTGGGTATGGGATCACTCAGTTCTCCCGGTTCAAGGTCAAAAAACATGTATTCATAATCCGATATTACATCCCTCGCAATCCAGCCTATTTCGCCGCCACGCCTGACGGTCTCAGGGAGATCAATCGAGAACTCTCTCACTATTTCAAGATAAGCCATCTGTAAACCGATGGGATCTTCTACGTCCCGCACTGCATCCTGGTATTTGATATTCATAATGTCTATTTCGCCGTTCACAGGCATCACGATCCTGTACAAATGGACTTGTTCAGCGACAAAAGGTACGGAATCACCTATATATTCTCGAAATTTTTGACGTAATCTGGTGCTTCTCACAATGTGCCGGTGAGTTTCTTCATCTATCTGGATGGTGTTTAAATAAGAGTAATATCGTTCGTGAGTTTCCCGGGAGATTTGGTCTTCAGATTTTCCTAGAATCTCATAGTCATCCGGCCTCATCATTGCTTCTATATGAGTATCTACTTCCGTTTCACTAACTGTTATACCCGTAGCCGGAGCAACTTGACTTATTATTTCATTCTCAACCATTAGCTGTAACGCTTCAAAGACCGCGGAACTGGCATCGAAAGGCTCTCCAAGAAACTCGACGCTTTTTTGGCGTATACGAACTAGCTCTACCAGATCACCTCTCGTGTACTCAACATTATCAACTCTCACTACAAGCTCTCGAGGTGGCATAACGAAGGCAATAACATACCCGGCTAAGAATATTGCACATATCACCGATACAGCGAAACCTATCGCCACTAATACCAAACGTTGTCGTCTGCGAAGACGGGGATGCATCATCGCAGCGCGTCGCCTGTCTAGACGCGTCGGGGCTGTCCGCTTAGGTGTCAAGTCAACCACTCAGCAACCTTTAGAATGAGTCGACTAGAATACATATCTTCCGCCCGCTAATAAGTAATAAGTGAATCACCGGACCTGTAAAAGCCACACTTTGTCAAAAATGGTTTACGACCCGCTAGTTCCTTGGCCTGAAATTTATGGCAAAGGAGCCCTTGTGCGAAGAAGTGAAAGGAAGCAAGGACAATTGTCTCGCCTTCTTAACGGCCCTTGCCAATAATCTCTGATGTTTCGAACAAACTCCGGTTTTTCTTCGTGCCTCTATCATAAATCTGTCAGAGAGCAATCTCTTGAGCTTATCCGTATCTTTGTAATCTATACCGTCAACCTTATCCACACAGAACTGACATACCTTTCGTCTAGAAAAAAATCTTGGCCGACCTCTTCTCGCTTGTGGTCTTTCATTCTGCATCGCCATACACTATCCCCTATGGGTGAAATTTCCTTTGTGGCTTAATTCTCAAATATTGCGCGTTAAATATTTTGGGTACGTCAGTGGAAGTAGACTGATTAGCTGATACGGTCCAACATGCACTGAAGTGTTCCTGCTCTCATTATCATCATTACCAGTGTAAGTCGTCAAAATCTTCTCCTTCCTCAGGGGACTCTGACCCGGCCCTAGATTGCTGCCCTTGTGTTGAGCTAACGAATCCCCCACTCAAATCCCCCCCCGAGGAATTTCTACTATCCAGAAACCTAACCTCAGATGCATTTACATCCAACGAAACTCTGGTCTCTCCATCATTCCCTGTGTATGTCCGACTGCTGAGCCGTCCTTCAACATATATTTTACTACCGCGCTGCAGGTACTGATTACAGGTCTCAGCGAGCCTATTCCAAGCGCTAACCCTAAACCACTCAGTTTCCTCCCGATTTTCACCATCCGCGGTTTTATAACGCCTGTTTGTAGCTACGGTAAAAGAAGTTACCGGGTTACCGTTTGGCGTATACCTCATCTCGGGATCTGAACCAAGGTTTCCTATTATGAGTATCTTGTTCATCGTCACGACGACAATTCTCCGAGACCGGACTAGATCCGGGAAACCATGTGAACGAGAATCTCCTCGTTCGCTTTCAGTGTTCTTTCCAATCCAGCTACAGAAGATGCCTCCAAGGAGACTAGAGCTCGTACATAGTTGCCTTCTTGGAACTTGTTAATTGGAAAGGAAAGACGCCTGATACCCCATGTCTGTTGTTCTGACAACTCTCCACCTTGATCGGCAATGTATCCAGAAACACTTTCGACAATAGCGGCTGCCTCACCCTCGTTAGCAACAGGAGTGATCGCTAGTACCAGCTCGTATTCTCGTTTTCGGTTCGCCAATCGAAAAAACTCCTTAAATTCTTGATTATTACCACACTTAATTGTAGCACGCTCAGGAACAAGTAGACAACAATCAACCAACGATCCAAATAGCGCTTTTAGATAGTTTTTCACTCCTTGACATGACAACATGAACAACCAAAAATTAAGACATTACAAACCTATCCCCACGGCGTCGCCGAATCAAAAAACCTGACTATCAAAATTGTTAGGAGCATAAATGTCCACATCACGAAAAATAACTGGAAGTCATCTGATTGCAAAATCCTTAAAAATGGAAGGCGTAGAAAATATTTTTACATTAGCTGGAGATCACGTACTTCCTGCTCTCGATGTAATGAGCGATGAGGGATTTCGACTATATGACACTCGACATGAACAGGCCGCAACTCACATGGCAGACGCTTGGGGCCGTCTTACAGGGAAATTAGGAGTGGCTGTCTACACGACTCCCGGCTTTGCTAATTCAATACCTGGACTAGCCAACGCCTTACATTCAGAAAGTCCTCTGCTATCCATTAGCGGTTGTGCAGAATTGGAGGAACTGGGAAGAGGTGCCATGCAGGAGATAGACCAAGTTGGTATGGCTCGCCCTACGACTAAAGGAAGTTGGATGGTCACAGATCCCCGGAGAATACCAGATATGGTCGCCCACGCGATCCGAATTGCATTCGACGGCAGAAGGGGACCGGTTCATCTAACTATACCGGTCGATGTTCAACAAATGGAGGTGTCCGAAGATGACGTCACTTTCTACGATACGTTGAAATATCGCTCACCACAATATACCCCTGCCTCAACAGAGCAAATATCGAACGCCGTAGAGCTCATGAGGATCGCCAAAAGGCCCTTGATTATAGTTGGTAGCCCCGGTTCCTATTCACGAACCGGAGCAGCATTGGAGCGTCTAATAGAAACAACCAGATTCCCCATTATGACTGAAGGGGATGCGAGGGGAATAATCGCTGATTCGCATAAATACAGCAGGGGGTTCTTCGATAGCGGTCTTAACAAAGCCGCTAGGAAAATAGCGGAGGCGGACCTTGTTATTTTGATGGGAAGAAAACAAGACTTGATAGTTGGGTACGCAATGTCGCCGATCGTCTCAAAAGATGCGACCATCATACAGGTGGACCCGGATGGATCTGTTATAGGTCGAAACCGTGGTGTGGATGTTGGAATTGTAGGCGATGTGTCGGAGGTTGCGAATCAAATGGCGGAGGAGGCCGCAAAATATTCATGGGAGGAACTCCATTGGCTGGATATCCTTGCATCAGAGCAAGAATCTCAGAGAAAGGAACTCGCAGAACTTGCTGTTGCAGAAGCACCCATGCACGCTTCATATGTTCACCAATCTGTGGCTCAGCAACTTAGAGACGACGACATACTTGTGTTTGACGGAGGCGACTTCTGTCACTTCGGACGGGCTTTCTACCAGTCAAATTCTCATAACTCATGGTGGTATTTACCCACACTCGGAATGTTGGGACAGGCAATCCCAACAGCAATTGCCGCTAAAATCGCTTACCCGGGTCGCAGAGTTATTGTATTCACAGGTGACGGTGCATTCGGTTTTAATGGAATGGAATATGACACCGCCGTGAGACACCATATTCCCATTGTCGGAATCATGGGTAATGACTCAGCTTGGGGAATAGACAGACAAATACAATTAGGGGTATTCGGGAAACCTGTAGCTACGGACTTGCTCCCCTCTCGTTATGATCAGGTTGTTCGGGCACTGGGAGGTCATGGTGAACTTGTTGAGCATCCCTCTGAACTTCAAGATGCACTTAAGAGAGCTTTCCAAATTGAACGTCCTGCACTATTAAACGTGAGGATTCGAAATGAAATCAGTCCTCGTGCCCAAGCGGCGGTTAACAGATGGAAGAGCCACTCGCCACAACCTTTATAAATCACGATGAGAATTTTAGATAAACGTTGCGGATGTTTATCAATCCCAAGTGTTAGACTATCTTCAATCCCTTTAGTGCTCGGAGTCCTAAATGTCATTGAAAGAAACCCCAAGCATCTACCTAGTAACGCGCCCATCAGTAGATTGGAAAAGTATTGCTGAATTTTTTGAAGAAGAAAACGTACCTCCTATCCCAGATTCAGTTCGTGCTGGGAATGACGAATCTGCAGCTGTTATAGAGATTTCGGCACGCATGTGTTACATGAGTTATGGTCGTGGGAGAAGGGATATAACGGACTTCATTAATAACTTGCTTAGTTCCAAAGATGGAAGCGTTTTTGAGCACGTAAATTACGGATTTATTATCACAGGAGTTTCTAGAAGCCTTACCCACGAGCTTGTAAGACATCGTTCCGGATTCGCCTACAGTCAAAGGTCACAACGATATGTAGACGAGACGGAAGGCAGTTTCGTCGTACCACCAGCACTTGCTGCTAGCCGAGAAGGAATAGAAGCTGCACGTAACGTCCTAGATAATGCCCTATCAAAAGCTGCTGATAGCTATGTGGAATTGGTCAAAGCTTTGGAAGAGACATTACCGCGGGACCTATTTGAGTTAAACACCGACCGTAGAAAGGCCATAAGACAAGCAGCACGTTCGGTTCTACCAAATGCTACCGAAACGAAAATATTTGTCACGGCTAACGTTCGTGCTCTGCGTCATTTTATAGAGATGCGAGGTGCTATATTCGCTGATTGGGAGATTCGATATCTTGCTATTGAGATGCTGCGGATTCTGAAGAAGGAAGCCCCTTTGTTATTCGGAGATTTCACGATAGAAACCCTACCGGACAACACACAGATCGCAAGTCCTATCCATTCGAAAGTATGAATGTACATCCAAGCTTACGCCCTTATATACTCGTCTAGTGAATATCTGATAATTAAAGCCAGCAATGTAAATAAATCTGACTCACGCTTATAATCGAGACCGCTTAGGCTCAGATTGGGAGGTCTTCAGAGATGCAATCTCGTTCACAAGAAAGGTCTGAGCCTAGATTCGACTGGTTCATTCCGATTGACGGTGACGGAGAACACATCGGAACGGTGAATGCCGAGAGACCTCCAACCTTCGAATATCTCAAGGGCGTTGTCGAAACTGCTGAGGCTAAAGGTTTCTATTCGCTTTTAATTCCGACGAGATTCGCAAACGGACTTTTCGATGAAAACCAACCCCTCGCAGAAACCTGGACTATGGTCACAGCTCTCGCCGCAATTAGCAGCAAGATAAGATTCTTGGTCGCGGTTAGACCAGGCTTTATATCGACCGGATTATTTGCACAGATGGCCGCCACACTGGATCAGATTTCCAAGGGAAGACTAGATATCAACATAGTTCCTGGAGGAATACAAGGGGATTTCGAAAGGTTAGGTGAAAGATCCGATCATGCAACCCGATATGAAAGAGCTGAAGAGTTCATTGCAGCCTGCCGTGCGTTATGGGAAAAACCCGAGCCGGTTGATTTTTCTGGCGATATAATCAATCTGAATGGAGCGATTTGCTCACCAGGCCCCTACGGAGATCCTGGTTTTTATATCGGCGGAGCTTCAGATAGAGCCCTAAACTTGTCAGCGCGACAAGGTGACACTTACCTCGCGTGGATTCTACCGAAGGAAATTCTTGGACCACATTTGGAGAAAGCGAGGGAAAGGCACGCGATAACGGGCCGTCCAGCCAAGTTTGGATTGCGCACTCACATAATTGTTCGGGACACGGAGCGGGAAGCATGGCAGGCTGCAGAGGAACTTCTCTCAAGAAGCGACTCGTCCGTACAAAGACAAAGACAAACCGCATTTTCAGGTACCCCTATGGTCGGACAACAATCTCAAGCAAGAAGTTACCAGAATCACAGAGTCGGACAACATCTATGGAATGGTATATCAACCGTAAGAGTAAACTGCGGCACTGCCGTGGTTGGCGACCCTGAACAAGTCGCGGAAGAGCTACTCGGGTATTGGGACATAGGCATAGACGAGTTTATACTGTCTGGTTATCCGCATATCGAAGAATGTGACAGAGTCTCAGCTAATATGTTGCCACTTTTGAAGGGAAAGATAGCAGATAGGAGAGCACTTCTATGAAATGGGTGAGGTATGAATCAGACGGTAAAACATTTTACGGAATCATCACCGGCGACACCGTAAGAGAGGTCTATGGTACTCCCTTCAACGCTTACACAGAGTCGGAAACAATTCATTCGTATGAAAATATCCATCTGCTACCCCCAGTAATTCCTCCAACCTTTTATGCGGCAGGGGTGAATTATGAAACCCATGTCCGCGAAGCTGCCGCTCTATTGGGACGAGAACCTAACATCCCAAACAAGGCTGACATAGGATACCGTGCAGTAAATGCAATTATTGGCCACGAAGACCCGATAATAATACCTCCCGACGCGACTGAGAAAGTTCAATACGAGGGAGAGTTAGTAGTAGTAATCGGTAAAGAAGCCAAGCACTTAACTGAAGAGAACGCTTTAGACTGCGTACTCGGTTACACCGTCGGCAACGACGTGAGTGAGAGGTCTTGGCAAGCATCAGATAGAACTCTATGGAGGGCCAAGAATACTGATACATTCAAACCTATGGGTCCTTGGATAGAAACGGACGCTGACTTGGATGAGATGGTCACGACAGTACGATTGAATGGCCGTGAATTAATCAGCTTCCCAACAAACGATATGATTTTTGGCGTTCAGAAGTACATTTCTGAGATGACTAAATACATGACACTATACCCGGGAGATGTGATTTGGATGGGCACGGACGGCGCTGCAGAAAATATGAAGCCTGGCGATGTTTGCGAAGTGGAAATTAGCGGTGTAGGTATACTTACCAATCCTATTATAGGCGCCGTCGATTAGAAGTATTCCATGGTTTTTAGATCAGGAAAAAAATACAGGAGCTAATGGATGGTTAGAATTCAATCGGTCCTAGGCCCAATTGATTCTTCAGACCTAGGGTTTACCCTTTCTCACGAACATGTCGTAGTCAGCTCAGCAGGAATCCCGCACATATATCCTGAGTTTATAAAAAGAGAAGAATCGATTACAGAAGGCATTAAGCAGTTACGTGAGGCAAAGAATGAAGGACTCAACAGCATTATCGATGTTTCCACAATAGATTTGGGCAGGGATATTAGACTAATTGAACAAGTATCTAGAGAGTCGGGGATAAATATTATCTGTGCAACAGGAACATGGAGGGATATTCCTCGGGCGTTCTGGAACGCCACTCCAGACAGTGTCGCCAAATTGTATAAACGAGAAATCGAGGTCGGGATAGAGGGTACAGGTATCAAAGCCGGCATAATCAAAGTTGCAAATGACATGGGAGGGGTTACCAGAGAAGGGGAGATAATATTGCGAGCCGCTGCGCGAACTCAAAAGGCAACTGGTATTCCAATATCAACCCACACTTGGGCCCCTGAAAGGGTCGGAGAGCAACAAGTTCGGATCTTTGAGGATGAGGGCGTTGACCTCAATCGCGTCTATATAGGCCATAGCAATGACACCACAGACACATTTTACTTGGAAGGACTTATGGATAAGGGAGTGTGGATTGGTCTTGACCGGTACCCAGGCGGAAGATCTCCCGGGACACCCGATTGGGAAGGTCGAACTGAGACCGCCATGAAATTGATATCAGATGGGTATGGCAAACGTGTCATGTTAGGCCATGACTGGTCCGTGACATTGAGTATAGATTCAGAGGAAGGTCAGGACACAAGAAAAAAATTTAACCCTGATGGTTATTTATTTATAACCAGAAAGGTTCTCCCCCGCCTGAGAGAGATGGGCGCTTCGCAAGGGCAACTAGACGATTTGATGATCAACAATCCACGCAAATTTTTTGAAGGTACTTGATTTGAAAAAAAGAGGCCCCCGTGGAAATAACCACGGAAGCCCCTACATGTGGAGGCGTTCCAGAGAACACCTACCTGGTCGACCTCCTACTACTACTATCCAACGCGACTTACCTCCTTTCGGAGACCCATTGTTAAACTTTCTTCCACCCAACTTTTTAGTCTCCTAAAAAGTATTATACCTATCATCAGAGAATCTAATGAACAGGTAAATGACATTAAATTGAGAGATCCTTGTAATTGAGCATCATCGAGACACGTAGGAGAGTGAATTCACCATGATAGAGAATCTTTCTGGGGTTATAGTTTGGACAGAAAATCTTGATCGTCTTTCGTATTTCTATCAGAAGACAATGGGTTTGGATCCACATTCGATACGCGATGACTTCGTAGCATTCAAATGGGATATGGGACCCTACAGCGTGAGATTCAGTCTAGGAAAACATTCTTCTGTGTCGGGAGACGCAATCGACCCTTATAGGATCATGATGAATTTCAATGTTCAGGATATCAAAGCCACAACGGAAAGGTTGAAATCCATGGGAGTAAGATTCTTAAGAGAACCGGAACGGGAACACTGGGGGGGCAAAGTAGCGACTTTCAAGGACCCGGACGGTAATATTATTCAACTTTTACAACAACCTACAGAAAGACAGGAATAATAGAGCTATTATTGATCCTCATCCTCAAATCCGCGTTTTCTAAGGTTAATAGCGTCCCTTAAATAGACATTATTTATCTCCTTAGGAGATTTTTCAGAATGTACATGAACCATTACTCTGATACATCTTTCCTGAGCATCCGAAACGAACATTTCATGAGCGTTCATCAACGCAACATCAACCCAGCCGAATTTTCGAGCAGCGACTGCAGGAAATTCGGCATTCAAGTCTTTAGTGGTCGTGAAAAACGCACTTATAACATCTTCAGTTTGCAAATCATTTGCTTCAACCAATGCCCCTATCATTTCCAAGGTAGCTTCCACGATCCCATCCTTAGTATTCTCGTAAGAAGTGGTTGCCCCTCTTATAGCCCTGACTCTAGACATATAGCTATCCGTCCCTCTTAATTTAGACCCCGAAGTCTAGGTTACCAATCCATTGATAAAGCTAGAAGCAACTTCAATTTCTTCACCTTCTTTTGATTTACATATAGCGTCCAGAAGGGCACTTCCTACCACAGCACCATCAGCGAATTTACCAATCCTATCAACATCTTCTTTGCTAGATACACCAAACCCGACAAGCACCGGCAAATTAGTATATTTGCGAATACGCTTTACAAGCATTTCCACACCGGTAGACAGTCGACTTCGAGCCCCAGTAACACCAGTCAAACTAACACAATAAATGAACCCACCAGCTTCTGAACAAGCGGATTCTATGCGTTCGTCGGTGCTGGTTGGTGCTAATAGTGGAATTAGATGAATCCCTACGTTCCTTGATTCAGCTGCAATTAACTTGGATTCTTCGGAAGGCAGGTCCGGAACAATTAGCCCATCAAGACCAGCATCAGATGCAACTCTCAAGAATCTTGAAATCCCATATTGCAGGAAAGGGTTGAAATATCCCATGAATACTAGAGGGGCTTCAATATCTGTTGAACGTAATCCGGTCACCGTATCAATTGCTGTCTGTACGTTTGTTCCATTTTTCAATGCGTGGAAACTAGTCATCTGAATTGTAGGGCCATCCGCTAAAGGATCGCTGAATGGAATCCCGAGTTCCAGCATATCAGCACCATTGGCAAGAATGGCAGTAGCTAAACTCTCAGATATGCTGGCACGGGGATAGCCGACAGTGAGATAGGGAACCAACGCTGACCTGTTTTCTGACTTAATTTTTTCTAGGCAGTAATCGATTCTGTTTTTCAAAAAAGCATCCGTGCGAAATTCATAAGGCTAATGTCGTAAAAAAGTTTTCACCCTGACTCGTTCCCCATTTTCCTCAATTCAGGCTGACACCGCAACCACAGAAACCACCAGGTTTTGCGTCGAGTGAGCAAGAATCGGGGGCAATAAAGACCGGGTGTGTATATACAATATCGAAATGACGATAGAACTTAATAACACCGGCACTAGGAGTCCTAAATGTCCGTGCAGAAGAGCAAAGAGTAGGGATGAAGCAGGAATCGCCACATAAACACTGTGCCTTTCTAGCATAGTTTTTAGTAGGAATCCCCGAAAAAATATCTCCTCTACTACTGGCACCCATACGACTATAGCAACCAGATTTACAATAACCATTAATCCGTCTCCCAAAATATCCTTCGGCACCATGGGAGTTAACAATAAATCGACACCTAATCGAAGGGCTCCATAGGCGTAAGATGCAGCCAAAATAAGGTTGAGCGGGACGCATAATAATGATAATTGATAACTAGCTTGAAGATTAGGGCTGCAAAACCCTATAGCTTTCCACGACGACTTACGGCGGACGCGAACCTGCCACACAAATACCAACAGCGCCAACTGGGGAAGCGACAGAACCCAAGGAAGAAGAGCGGAATAAGTGCTTTCCGCCGGGCTCACGCCAAAAACTAGTCGCAACGCAACAATCAAAGCATACGTAACAAATAAGACGAAAAAGCCCTTTAATAAAATCTGGCCCTGTTCCAAGTATATTTCGTCTAAGACTTCAATTCTTGAGCCATTCAACATCACCACAAAGGTCAGCTGGGTGTTCTTTAGACGAATATACCTTGTACTCTTCTTTTGTTACATCAAGACTACCGTCATCTCCATGGCCAGGATAAAAATTTATTCCCTGGGGCAGGGTAAGAAGATTGGACTTAATGCTTTCAATCAACTGAGACAATGCCTCAGGCGAACGGCTTTTCCCCGGTCCTCCCGGAAACAGCGTGTCGCCTGTAAACAAATGAGTCCCTGTCCACAAACAAGTTGACCCGTCAGTATGTCCCGGAGTGAATATAGGCATCAACACCTCGTTACCAGCTACCACCTCACACCCGTTCTCTAGAAGAAAATCTGGCTCTCTCGGAAGGACAGCAGCGTCGGGGCTTCCAATCCCAACAGGAGCTGAAATTTCAGATGTTACTTCTTCGAAACCTAGCAAGTGATCCATGTGGTTGTGCGTTATCAATATGGCTTTTACATTGGTTGTGGAAGCAATCGCTATCAGTTCTCCCGGTTCAGCAGGGGTATCTATAACTATGCTTTCCCTAGTCTTCGAACACATAACAATATAAGCATTGTTGTCGTATGGGCCACACTTGACTTTATATATATGCAGATTGCCATCTGTAACATGAGGTGTCATTAATTTGCCTCCCCGAACAAAAAGGTTGGTTTTCGTCAGTAAGTTCCGAGACCGAATTATATCAGCGGTGCCTGAAACAATAATTTCGACCACAAAATTAATGATCCCAGATACAATTGACCTAAATCATGAATTTAAATAGGAATTAATTCAGAGAGACATTATGGCAGATCTTGGAATGAACGTTCGCGAGGGCAGTGGTGGCACAAAGCGTGTTGAGCTGCAGTGCGAACACCAAAACGGCCTTATTTATGTAGTTTCGGCGGAGGGAAACTGGGTATGTGCGGACAATCTGATTCACGCTCATGCGCTGGCAGGATTCTTCAAAGAAATGACCGATCTCGATGACAAAAGGATTAGAACACTAATGCAAAAATGGGGGATCTATTTCAGATCCAGAGATGTCATAACTTTAGACCCAGAACCAGACAGTGACCAGAAAGAACTATCTGGTTAATAGTCTTGTTCATCAAGGGAAGAATCTCCGGAAATTAGTTTAGGTAACATAGGAGAGAAAACGTCTTCGTCTCCTGATTCTGTATCATCGCTAGACCAGTCTTTCAAATCCGCCAATTTACCAGCATCATTAATACTATAGCCAATCGATCCGTTGGGAATCATTGGTAACCCGTCGGCCTTGCCCGAGAAAGAAGGCGTCGTTGCTTGGGTAGGGTCTCTGTATGTTTCATGAATTATCAGGGATACTTCATCCTTTAACACGCTAGTAATACTTGCCTCATAGCGATTACCTCCCTTTATTAAACGATGCAGTCGGATGCCTATCTTGGGCTCTAAACTTCCTATTTCGGATGACAATTCATCCTTCACTCGAATGCCTTTTTCCGAAAGTACTAAAGCCACGGAATGGCCAGCGATCAAATAGGTTAGATCTGTACCTCGTGGAATGTTCACCAGTTTAGTTACCCCAGTTTTACCACTCTCTTCGATAAAGGTCCGGGCGCTGGCACCGACCTTTACTGGGGTCCCATTCTTAACACCCGATAATTTTTCTAACCTTGCAAGGTTTTTCGACGCTATGGCACTGTTAGGGGAAATAGCCAAAGCACACCGGAACGCCTCAGTTGCTTTTTTATTCTTACCTAATTCCATCAATGCCTTACCCAGCCGATTGAAGGCCTCCATGTCCCAACAGCAGTCCTCTATAAAAATTTCATTCACCTCTGCAGCATCCTTCCACGAAGACTGCATGGCGAGCTTAACAGCTTTCTTATTACGGTCGTTTTTCGCTTTTTCCAATCCCGTAGCTACTTGATAATGCTCGGCCGCTTCCGATTCCCTTCCTTGTCTCATGAGAGAATCGGCAAGTCTACTGTGAGCTACATAGTCTCCTGTTAGACGATCGATAATCTGGAGAGTGAAATCTTCTGCGTCTTCCCAAAGTCCGTACTGAGCCAGCTTCAAGGCTTCTTTAGTACGCTCTTTTCTGAATTCTAAAAGCCCTGAAAGTTTTTTTGCCTTCACGTTTACTACCTTTATCAGATCATTCTTCTATAGAAGTGTCGGCATTCTAATAAGCATGATTTAGATAGTTCAATACCTTTCCCGTGTCAAAATAGACCTATTTTGACTTTTGTCGAAATAGGAAATTGGCTCGAAGTGAGAGAATTATGTAGACAGCTTCACAAATAATTGCAAGAGACATTTTTGATTTTCCACGAGTTCTTTCTTCGAATACAATCGGGTACTCTAAAACTTTAAGTCCGTTTTTCTCACAATGAAAAGCGATTTCCGCTTGAAATCCAAATCCAGAACTCCTTATTTTGGTCCAGTCTATTTCTTTCAAAGTCCCTGCACAAAAAGCCTTAAATCCGGAAGTAACATCATTTGCTTGGATACCTGAAATCCATCTAATTCCCAAATTTCCACAAAAACTTAGAATCTTTCGGTGAATACCCCATTCACTATCTGTACTACTTTTATCAATGTATCTAGATCCAACAACCACATCATATTCTCGAAGAAGATCTATCATTTGAGGCAAATATTCTGGCCTGTGGGACAGGTCCGCATCCATCTGTACAATAATCTCATATCCCTTGGCCAAGGCACTTTGGAAACCTTCTATATATGCTGTTCCCAAACCGTTTCTCGTTTTCCTATGAAGAACTTGGATTGCCCCTTCGTATTGTAAGGAGAGCCTCCACGCAGTTTCGGCCGTGCAGTCCGGTGAATTATCATCAACAATTAAAACTGATAAACGTGGAAGGTTTAGTGAAAAAATTCTTTCAGTCAGTTCAGAGAGATTTTCAGACTCGTTATAAGTCGGCACGACCACGCAGACTGATTTGCAAGAAGAGTACTCGTTCTCATAACTTAAACTCCTCACAAGCATCTCCAATTGAACAAAAGTTGGAAAATGCTCACTATAGTAATGCCCTCAAATCTTGTTATATGACCCGATCATATACCTAATAGAGGTCAAGAGCGTATCCCTTACCATCTCGATTGACGCCGCGCCCAAGGTTACTTTACTTTTCTCTTTGTGGTACCAATCAATGGGAAGTTCAAATATTCTCATGGAATTCTTACGAGCAAGTAAAAGTATTTCAACATCGAAACACCACCCATCCAGCTTCTGCATTCTAAATAGCGATTCTGCAGCTTTCGATGAAAAACATTTATAGCCACATTGAGTGTCTTGAAACCCACCTACAGCTATGGAACGGACATACCAGTTAAATATTCTACCCATAATGTGCCGTAAAACCGGCTCATCAAACCTCCTTGCCCCAGTTTTTTCTCTGGAACCTATAACAATGTCGTATCCCTCCTTAAACTTCGAAATAAACCCGTCAATTTGATCTGCGGACATTGCAAGATCTGCATCACACATAACTCTTATGTCGCCAACCGCTCGAAGCATGCCATGTCGTACCGCCGAGCCTTTACCGCGATGATTAAGCTGAATTATTCTCATAGTCTCATCCTGCAGGTTTAGGTTTACAGCGGACCATGATTTAACAAGGGCGACGGTGTCGTCTAAACTGCCATCATCCGACAGTACGATCTCCCAAACAAAGTCTCGAGATTCAAGATACCTCTTCAAACTATCGAGAGTACCTAGTATCCTGTCAGATTCGTTGAAGGTAGGAATAACGATTGAGAGTTGAACTTCACGCATTGACAGTCCTCATTACCTCTGGCACTAGACAGCCTTGTCTAAGCAACGGAGCAATATGGCCGAAACCTTGCACGACACATTTCTTAATTAAGAAATGTGCGTTAACTTTCCTTTTCTAGTTCGAATGCGTCGTGTAAGACCCTTGCCGCAACACCAACCTTGTCCTCTTCCACAATGCATGTAATACGGATTTCAGACGTAGTAATCATCTCTATGTTAATTCCGCCCTCAGAAAGTGCACTGAACATTCTTGAAGCATATCCGGAAGCATCCTGCATTCCTGTTCCAACTATACTCACTTTAGCGAGACCTGCAGAGCTATCAACCTCGTCGGTGCCCAAATCCACGGCAACCTTCTCTACAACTTCCATAGACCTATCTAGATCCGAGGTTGCCACCGTAAACGTGAGATCCGTACTTCCCGAGACACCTGCATTCTGAACTATGATATCAACACTAATATCGGCGTCTGCTAAAGGTTCAAAAAGCGCTGCTGCTATACCGGGCCTGTCCACTACAGAATAAACAGTAATCTTGGCCACGTTCTTTTCTGTAGCAATCCCCCTTACTCTGTTTCTCATTTCCCCCACGCTATAATTCATATCTGCTCCCTCATGAATTAGTGTGCCTGGAAGGTCTTCAAAGCTAGATGCTACGAGGATAGGCACGTTATAAACCATTCCGAGTTCAATTGATCTGGGATTCATTTTGGCCCCATAGCTAGCAAGTTCCAACATCTCCTCAAACCCTATGTCGTTTAACTTACGGGCTTTGGGTACCAATCTTGGATCGGCCGTATAGATGCCGTCAACATCTGTATATATCTCGCATCTATCTGCTTTGAGGCTCGCAGCAAGTGCAACAGCTGTTAAATCTGATGCCCCCCTACCGAGCGTGGTTACATCCATTTCATCTGTAATACCTTGAAACCCAGCAACAACCACTACATTCCCGCGATCCAGTTCTTCCTCTATACGTGCTGGATCTAATCCAGCAATCTTTGCTCTCCCATGTCTAGCATTTGTGCGAATCCCTGCTTGTGCCCCACTAAGACTCACAGCTTTCACCCCTAAAGCCTTTAAAGCCATAGAAACCAGAGCACAAGATTGGAGCTCTCCAGTGGATAGAAGAACATCCAACTCTCTTGGGTCGGGCCGGTTCGATATGCCCGATGCCAATTCCAGTAGATCGTCTGTTGAGTTTCCCATAGCCGAAACCGTAGCGACCACTTTCCCACTACTTTGCTTGGCCGCAATCCTACCGGCTACATTCTTAATCAACTCCGGAGTCGCAAGGGAAGATCCTCCATATTTCTGTACTACAAGTGGCAAAGTTCTAACCAATTATGTGTATTCATGCTGAGAGAAAGGCTCCTCGACAAGTAGGGCTCGTCACAATTATCTCTCCACTAAGACCTGATTTCGTCCCCGCATCAGCCATCTCATAACCGATGGTGTATTCCCGATCGGTACAAAAAGCCAAAACGGTGGATCCTGAACCAGACAGAAAAGCACCTAATCCACCGCTATTCATAGCAGCTTTGATAATGTTCTTCATTGGAAAAAACAATTTTTGACGAGCAGGTTGGTGAAGAACATCTTGAGTGGCATATCTGAGGTATTCGAGTTGCCCCGTAGACATAGCATGCACAAGAAGAGCAGCCCTTCCAATATTAAACACTGCCTCAGAACGCGATATATTCGAATCCAATAAATCGCGAGCCTCCCCTGTCGGCATGGGAGTATCGGGCACATAAAGTACGATAGAGAGAGACTCTGGAAAAGAAACACTGGCTGTCACCATGTGTCCCTCATCGTATACGCTAATCTGCATTCCTCCTAGAAGCGCCGATGCGACATTGTCAGGGTGGCCTTCTAGGCCTGCTGCTATTTCGAGTAAATCTAATTGGCTGAGCGGTTTACCAGCATATTCGTTTGCTGCAAATAGCCCTCCGACCAAAGCAGCAGAACTGCTACCCATACCTCTTGCAAGTGGAATCTGATTCTCACATTCTAGAGTCACGTCTGGAGTTTTTTCGCCAAGCTCATCAAAAAGATGAGAGAAACTCTGGAAGATCAAATTATCTGTGCTTCTCGATAATTCTCCCTGTCCGTTTCCAACTACCTTGACTCCGGGAGAATCGGGCGAATCCTCCAGTATAGATACAGTGTTCCATATGTCCAAAGCTATACCCAAGCAATCGAACCCCGGACCCATATTCGCCGACGTCGCCGGTATTCTTACAGTTAGTTTCTTGTTCATAACAATCAAAGAATTATAGCATCGCAAGCCTATATAGCCCTTCGGGTATTACTTCCGGGAAATCAACTCGTTTATCTGATCGATTCGCTTAGATACTGCTATTATTCGGATAAAGTTTTCTAGGAGATTAACGAGACTTGACTGAGCAAGTTGGAACACCAGAGGGTGCCTATTACAGAGCCCAATATATTCGTGAGCGCAGTCTTCAATTATTAGACTACGACTCAATAAGGGATAACATTTCCCAAAAAACTACTTTTTATAGGTCTGCGGAACTCGTTGGGGCCATGAAACCTTCTTATTTAATCAACGAGGTTGAAATTCTCCAATCGGAAACGTCAGAAGCCCGATATTTGCTCAACGTATCGGGTAACCTCAGCCTCGGAGGGGTGGTCGACATATCAGCCCCTGTACGAAGCACTAACCTCGGGGGCATACTCACAGGGCAGGAGCTTCTTGATATAGCGTCTTCTTTAGATTCCTTTTCGAATTTACGAAGGTTAGTAATTGAACATTCGGACAACGCGACGCTGCTCGGTGAAATGGCACGTAATATTGCAGACCTTTCATACTTGAGTCATACAATAAAATCGAAGGTTGCTCCCAATGGTTTGGTTTTTGACGCAGCGACGCCTACTCTTGGTATCCTGCGTCGGCAAGTCCGAAACGCATATACGAGGGTCACCAGCGCCCTCGATAATGTTATCCGTGACAACGACCTCGATGGCGTTATCCAAGATGATGTGATCTCAGTGAGAGGAGACAGATTAGTAGTTCAAGTCAAATCAAATATGAGGGGTCGGGTACCAGGAGTAGTTCACGACGCTTCTAACACAGGTGCGACCCTTTTTATAGAGCCTTTCACCACTGTCAATCTGTGTAACTCGTGGCGAGAGTTAGTGTTGGAGGAAGAAAGGGAAGTGGCTAGGGTTCTGAGAGATATTTCTGCCCAAGCCGGTTCACTTTCCCAAGAAATCACAGACAGTATCGAGACAGCATCTGAATTGGATTTCATCTTGGCAAGGGCTAGATTAAGTGAATCTCTAGTTTCTCCAGACCCTGCATTAACAGCTGAACACAAAACAAGCTGTGAGGAATTGTCGGTAAAACTCTCTACAAATAGGGACTTGAATCTTGTTGAGGCAAGACACCCTTTGCTACCTGCAGACGCAGTGCCCCTTTCGATAAATGTTGGCCCTAACTGGTCAGTATTAGTTATAACTGGCCCTAACACCGGCGGAAAAACGGTAGCGTTAAAGACCATTGGGCTTCTTGCCGCTATGCAGCAATCAGGGATACATCTGCCCGCGGGGCCTGGAAGCACTCTTCCAGTTTTTGACGGAATATTCGCTGATATCGGAGACCAACAAAGCATAGAAGGATCAATCTCCACGTTCAGCTCACATATAAGAGCATTGAATGACATAATCCTCAACTCGACTGATGAATCGTTAGTCCTTTTGGATGAGCTGGGCTCTAGCACAAATCCAGAAGAAGGTGCAGCGATAGCATGTGCAGTATTGGAACAATTAGGGGATGACAGGATAACTGCAGTCGCAACAACACACCACCAATCAGTAGCGGCAACGGCCGAGGCAAGTGATTCTATGAGTAACGCAAGTTTCCATTTGGATCCTGTAACATTTCGGCCCACGTATAAGATTTCAATCGGGGTCCCCGGAAGAAGCTACGCGATGGAAGTTGCTTCGAGATTAGGACTCCCAGATTCGCTATTGCAAAAAGCGGAACGCAACCTTTCTCCGGACTATAAACGAGTCAATAATTGGCTGACGGAAATGAATCGTGACCGTGAAGAGCTTAGTAATACCTTGTCTGATACAAGAACATATAGGGAAGAAGCAAAATCTATTCGCAATAGACTTGAATTGGAACTTAACTATCTACTAGATAAACGCGATGAAATCGTCGAGGTGGTAAGAAGAGAAGCCGAAACCAAATACCAACATGTGAAAGATCTCCTATCCAAGGCAGAGTCAGCTCTTTCTTGGAGCCGCTATTCTACTAGGGTTTCAGGCCCGGTTGAGAATTCGAATCTTGGAATAGAAGAAATCAAGACCGACATGGAAGGTATTGAAATACCAGAGACGCCCACCTCCCGTTCAAGCTCTGAAACAATTAAACCGGGAGATACAGTCTTTGTTAGGGGATTGGGCCTTACAGGCACCGTCCACAGGCTCGATCCAGGAGATAGGAACGCTGAGATCAGGGTAGGAACCATACGTATGAATATAGAGACTATAAAACTGTCACGAATTGACGGAGAGGACTTACAAGATGACGTTCCTGATAAAAAAGCGGTCTTTGTACCGAAATCGCTTATCGCAAGAAATCCGGAAACTCAACTGGATATAAGAGGATTAAGATCAGATCCAGCAATTGAACTTGTAGAAACTTTTTTGGATTCTTCTGTTAAAGATGGTCTCAGCAAAGTCCGAATTATTCACGGAAAAGGTACGGGCGCACTAAGGCATGCAATTCGCCAAAGTCTTAAGGGACACTCCTTAGTTAACGATTTTGGATCTGAAGCCGATTCAATGGGGGGAGATGGAGCAACCTATGTGATTCTTAATTAGCAGATTTTTGGAAATCAGTTGAAGAACTTCCAATTAATTCTGGTTCTTCTGTTACGGCCATCAAGAGACAAGGAAGAACAACCAACGATGCCAAAAGAGCTAAAAAAATCATCAAAGCAGTTAATAGCCCGTAGGATGCAAACATCGGCATGGGCGCGAACCCCATAATCGTAAATCCCACAACACTCGATGCTGCCGAAGCTACTAAAGCAACACCTGTACCTCGAGCCGCCTTACGCATCGCATCTAGGCGATTTGTGTTACGACCCAACTCCTCTCTAAATCTTTGTGTCATATGAATTGAATAATCGATTCCAACGCCTATAGAAATGGCACCGATCATCGCAGTCACGAAATTCAATGCAAATCCGGCCAAAAACATAATCCCGTAGAGCCAAGCCACCACAAGTAAGATTGGTATTACTGTAACAATTGCGTATCTGAATGATTGCATTGAAACCAAGAGGAGAATCGTTGCGGCAACGAATGCGATCGGGAGAGATCTGTAAAGAGTTCGGGTAGAAGCTGCAAGTTGCTCTTCCCTCGTAAAAGGTGAACCGGTAAGTGCAGCTTTTGTAATAGAAGGTTCCAATTCAAGCTTAGCGAGTAGCGGCGTGAGGGCCTTTCCGGCAGCCGCTACAGCTGACTGATTCCTCGTACCAGGCAACTGAAACTGCACCGTTGTAAGATTATCTCCAGACGTAGTTTCGTAAGCAGGGTAATAGATGGCTGCCCGAACCTGATCTGATCTAAGTATCAAGTTCCCTCCCTTTCCTGGAACACCATATGCGAGTGCGTACTTGAATGCGGCTTGCATCTGTTCTCTGGAGTCGGGAATCTCGTCTTTGTTGCTATCTTCAACTACCACCCCGGTTTCCCTTTCAATCGACTTGATAGCTTCCGGACTGCTCAAGATAATTCTAGAGGTATTGACGACATTGAGGCCGATCGTGACTTCACCGCTGGGTGTTTCGGCTACGTTTTCCACTTCGCGGAGCCTCTCAACAAACTGTGAGATAGCCAAAACGGCGCCAGGATCCATTAGGTCACCTTTTATATAAGCTACTCCAGGTTCGCCTCCTTTTTCCCCTAGATGTTCTGAGAGTTTATCTAACCCCATTACAAAATCTGACTCGGAATCAAAAAAATCCCTGACGTCAAATGTAGGTTCCAGCCTGAAAGCGAAGAAGCTTGAAAGAAGAGTAAAAAGTACAGCACCAATGAGAACGATCGAAGAATTGGAAGCAGCAGCTACTACTAACCTTTCTATACCAGACCTAACACGGGACGCAGAATCAGATTTGTGCTTTTCATGATAAGGGATCTGTCCGACAACGGTGGAGTTCCTTCCTATGCGTATATAAAGGTAAGCTATTGGAATCACCGCAAACAATAACGCGGTTGCCCCTAACATGACCGCTCCGTATATCTTACTCACCGCCAACATTAAGATCACAGATCCAGCCGAAGCGCAGGCTACTCCTATACCTCCGAACATTTTCAAAGCCACAATAAATTTCCCAGTGAACCGTTCACCTGACAGATTGATTAATTCATCTATTCTCATAGAAATAATTGGAGCAACTAGACCTAAAATGATGAAGGAAGATAAAACCGCTATGGCCGCGGCGCTGCCAAAGTGAATCACGGCTTCTATATTGGATGACAAATTGGAAAGGAACGCTACGCTGTCACTCACCATGGCTAAGAGAAGGGCACCAATTACTCCTGACAATCCTACTCTGAGGGCCACTCTTGGCAAGTAACCCGCCAGAATCTCTTCCCTATAACGATGCATAGCGTGTACCACGAAATCTACACCTAATGAGATCATGCCTATAGGCACCAAAAGATCTATGACAAGACCACTCTTAAGTCCTATAAGTGCCGAGATACCCTTCAGCCAAATCATAAGGATACCCAAGCCGATGCCTGAAATCACAGTTATCCAATATGACTTTAGACTAAGTCCAATAACTAATAGTGCTCCAATCACCGTAAATGTAATAAATACCCCAGCGGCCCGTCCCTCTTCTTCCGACTCTAAATTAGCGTCAATCGCAACTCCCCAAACATGGTATGTCCTCGAGTAACCTGTCATCACGGACCGTATCTTTCTGTTCAAGTGTTCTTTGTTGATGACGTCAGTCCCACCTCCTAGTCCTATCTCAAGACCTGCCCCACCCAGTTTCTCGTTGTCTGCCAAAAGGTGAAATAACATCGCAGGCGATGTCCACCATTTAACTACTTCTCCATTGATAATGCGGTCTTCTGAACTTGTCTTCGTCGAAAGGAGATCTAACATTTTTCTAGTACTTGTGTTAGACATCAATTTCGCCACAGCAAGCTTTATTTCCATATCAGAGGCGGTTTCCAATTTTGCACCCATCTCCCTAAGCGTAAGGTCGATCGGATCCAATATGGAGCTTATCCCGGTCACACTTAGACCAATGTCGGTATCAAAGTATGAAAATAAGTAGGGCTGATTTATCAGAGTACCGGCGGATAGATCTCCTTTTTTGTCAAAAGCAAGAAGTCGGTCTCGATTTTCCTTAAACTCTACGAGCACGTCACGTGTGAGTACATCCCCATCACGGGCTTCCAAAACATAAGTTGCAAAATGAACTGGGGTCGGGAATTTTGCATCGATATCTGCCTGCATGTCGTAGACTTCTCCGGGCGGGTTTGGAGACGCCTGTTGGGTCGGAGCAAGGTAGATCAGGGGATATGCGAGAAGAATCGATACAATTAAGAATATTATGATGACGGGAGAAGACCTGCTCGACAGGAAAAAGACGACCCTGGTACTCCAAGTATTATTCCCCAAAATGGACTCTCCATGGGATTTCAGATCAGGCAAAACTGTGCGGTAATATGAAAACTATAAAATCATCCTATACAAGACATATTGCAGTAAACAAGCTGACGGGAGCTTATTCATAGTGAGATTGGTTTTCATGGGAACACCGAGGTTTGCTGTTCCCACACTTGATTTGCTTGTTGAGTCTGGTCACGACGTAGCCTCCGTATATACGAAGCCAGATAATCGCTCCGGGAGAGGCAGGAAAATAATCTCTACTCCTGTGAAAGAACGGGCCGATTTCCATGGTATACCGGTCGTACAACCTCAAACTTTCCGAAACGAGTTGTCGTTTGAGCATTTAATGTCACTTGAAGCCGAAGCAGCTATAATCGCCGCCTACGGGGTTCTTCTTCCCTCACAAATAATAGAAGGATTTCCCCTTGGATGCCTGAACATACATCCTTCTATATTGCCTAAATACCGTGGGGCCTCACCTGTGGCTACTTCCATTTTGAAAGGCGAAGATACAACAGGGGTGACAGTAATGTTACTAGACAAGGGCCTAGACACCGGTCCTGTCTTAGCACAAGAGAAGGTTTCCATCGGGGCTAATGAGAAATGCGGCGAACTCACAGATCGCCTATTTCGAAAGGGGGCAAGTCTATTGTTAAAGACTTTGGACTCGTGGAAATCAGGAGATATAGACCCTAACCCTCAGGACGATCTTAAATCAACAACGACAAAGCGACTGACAAGAGAGGACGGAAGGATTGATTGGCGAGACTCTTCAACATCGATTTTAAGATCAATCAGAGCGTTCCACCCTTGGCCCGGAACATTCACTTACATGAATGGTAGGCCTCTAAAAATACTTGAGGCGTTACCAGGATATGAAAAACAAACATTAGTCTTAGAACCGGGACAGGTACATTTAGGTAACGAAATACTTGTTGGCACGGGGGAAGGAAACATCTCTTTGAAAACTGTTCAGGCAGAAGGCAAGAAAGCTGTATCCGCAACAGAATTCTCATTGGGACGTCGAAATTTAGGGGGAATGTTACTAGGAATATAAATTATTTAACGGTAATGCCACCACTCAGAATCACATCTCCCCCAGTCTAAGCGCTCTATTGAGAGACATCCTCCTTATCAAGAATATAATTCCTATTATCACAAGCGTAAACACGACAACCATCCCCAAATATGTAGTTAACAGATTCGCCCAATCAACTTGCATGATAAAGGGAGGAACAACCTGTGCCCCTTGATCATCACTCCCGAGAAAAGGCATTATGACAGCCCCTAACCTAGCTCCCATCCATGTGCCCAGGGACATCCCAACGATAATAATCAGAGCCTGTTCCAGCCAGATAAGAGATATTAGCTGGTTCACAGACAATCCTATGGTACGCATTAACGCAAACTGAATCTCTCTGTTTCTGAAAGAAACATATGCGTGAGACATAAATCCAATTGCGCTCAGCAAAAGTATTGCTCCAAATGCAATAAAAAGAAGTGCCTTCCAACCAGCTTTTACCAATGGATCAATGTTTGCCTTAGAAAGAGCCTCTCGTGTATCTAATACATTTGCAATGGGGAAAGGAGTCTCATTTTCCAAGGAAACGACAAGATCGGACCATTCGTATTCTGACAAGCCAGGCTCAACAGAAAGCCATATCTCATTTGGTGTGATTTCACCTATCAGTGCCCCGATATTCGTATTTGTTAGAGCAGGTTCAAGCCCAACGAGGAGGAATTTATCTTCAATAGTATTCAACGTTGGAAAATATTCAAAGCTGTCTGTGATTTTTACCGAGGAACGTCTGCCTCCCAAAGAAATCGTTAAGTTGTCACCAATTGAATGCCCAGACTCCCTTAAAAACGATGCTGAAGCCAAAGCCGGCATCGGGCGTGGGTCTCCTCCAGGGTACACCCCCCTTGGAGTAATAGGACTACCTCCAGACCAGGCAAATAGGAGCGACCCATCACCCTTTGCACTTACCGACGACAGTTCTATCCTGTCCTTTTCCGCGTCACGAACACTTTTCAACACGTGCCACTCATCAACGTTACTGAAAGTCTCAATATTCTCCACCTCGCCAGTTGAACTCCGAGCCTTAATACTGTCCAAAAGAATGGATCCCGGAGCGAGCTCCCCCTGGGTATTTGTCTCAACGATACTGACCGACATAAGACTTAGTGGTCTTTCTGGAAATAGCTGCCGCCAGGGTCTTCTGCTATCGAAAAGCTCCACCTCTTTAAGGGTCCAATCAGTGGAATCTAGGGTCCCAAGTTCGTAGGTAAAATAACGCTTGTTAGCATCCCGAAGCCTAGCAACAAGCACTACGCTGGACTTCGCTCTGTCCGCCTTCACAAGAACACCTAGGGCCCGTATGTTTTCGGGCAATGGAATACCTGATGGACTACTTTCATGCTCAAGAGATGAAAGTAGCTGCTCTAGGCTCGCCTTTGAAAAATCGTCCCTATATATCGCTACATCTGAAAAAGTAGAAGGATCAACACCAAGAAACGTTATAGACTCATTACTGAATCTTTTTGTAAGATCAGATCCGGACCTACGCAAAACTGGACTTACCGTCTTTATACCATCCAAATCTTGGTAGCTTTTCGTGATCGATCTGCTCTCACCCATCCTATTTATCGATACGGATTCTAGTCTGATATCAGAACCTATGTTGTAAAGCACTCTGTCTTGAGAACTACGGTCCAAAGTGCCACCGAAACTGGCAGCAAAAATCCCTAGCCCAGTCATCAACACAAGAAGAAGTGACAACCTGGCATAGTTACCTGGATTCCTCGACATCTGCCATATTGCCAGTACTACACCAGCTGGAATACGTGACGAAAAAACGCGACTAATTATATTCATTACCAACGGGAACAAACGTAGAAGCACCATTGCTCCGGCTATCAATATCACGGCCGGCACTGCTAGGAGCAATTGATTCACCGCAACCTCCCCCAGAATTCCCCTTGCTGCCATTGACCCCTGTTCAGTTAGTTGTCGGAAAAGGAAAATCCCGACTAGTAGCAAGCCCACATCCACGTAGTAACGCTGGACAAAAGACTTCTGAGTTGGCCTGTTTGACTCAGTTCGTTGCGCAGTAACAGATATCCGGGAAGCCTGGTAAGCCGGAATCATAAGTGCAGCAAAGCTTAGAAGTGCACCAAGTACGCTCATACCGAAAGCTGCATTTGTCACCCTCACAGGTAAAAATTCCCCGTCACTTAGTCCTGAGAAGGCGGGAGTGAACCCAAGTAACCCTATAGAGCCTGCTGCAATAAAAGGCCCCAAAATGGCGGCGAGTATCGAAAGCGTTCCACCTTCGAGTACGAAAACCGCCAAGATCTGTGATGCGCTTGCCCCCCTGCTGCGGAGTTGGGAAACTTCGAACCGTCGTTGCTCAACTACAAGTGACGACAAAGTGACGACGTAGTAGAGAACTACTAGAGCAATCATGATTAGAACTACAAACATTTGTAGCTTAGTGAAAAGCAACCGAGTGTCATACTTTTCAAGGGCGGTGTCTATCTGAGTTTTCATCAGATACCGATTTAGCTCGGAACCCAGAAGTCGGTTGGCGTACCTAATATTTTCCTTTGCATCAACAGCATTTGAAGAATTGATCTTTTCTAGGTCTATATCCAGATGCCAGCCGTAAGTGCTCACCATATCGGGTAGGGCCGCACCTAGAATATCCGTGTGAGCCGACTTCGTAACATATAGAGGCAAGGTCTTAAAACTTGATCCCGCAGATGCCATCAACACCCTGTCAGTCATGATCCAAAAAGGATCCGCGGGCGCCGCGCGCTCGAATAAACCGACTATTTCCACGATGACATAAGGCAAAGCGTCATCCCAGTAGGGAACTAATGAGAACCTTGATCCCACCGAAGCGTTCAATATCTCTGCTTCGTGAACCGGAGCCATTGCTTCAAGGATCAATATGCCATCTGAAGAAGCCATACCTACAGCCGACGGCATTCCAACTCCATCTATTATCTGGATTTTGTCTTCGAGGTCAGGGACGTAAGCTACGAAAGCACGGGAGTTATCTTGTCCGGCACTACTTTCATCTCCTGGCGACGTAAGAAAAAACGTTGAGGACTTTCCTGCTACCGTGGCCTTATTCAAATAAGGGGCTAACAACCCTTCAGTAACCGAATTCACCCGATCAGAAACTTTCCCGTATTCCTGTCTATTCGTAGGACCCTTTTCAGCCTGCATGAGAATGTCCGCATCTAGATCATCAATTTGTGCCAAAGCATTATCCAAGGCTATGTCTCTCAATGAATCAAAGAAAACTACGGTACCGGCCATAACCGCTGAGGCCAGAAGAACTCCAAGAACCACTGAGGAAAATAACTTCCAATTGGCTAGGCTTCGTTTTATAACCATTGGCCAAGCTGTCGCCAGTCTTTCGACGGATTGGATCAGCAATGAATCACTCCTCTGACCTTGCAAGAATGCCAAGATTCATACTGAAGAGGTATTTCCCCAAGAGTGCTACTGAAACAACGAAAACGAGTGTAAATAACCCTGCTGTGATCCCAAGTACGGCCCAGTCCGTCGCCAATATTGGGGGAGGCAAAACCACACCGCCGCTCTCGGAAATTGCTACAGAATCAACGATGAGTTTAGTCATCTGAAAACCCGTCCATGTACCGATTCCAATTCCCATGGTCACTATAACGGCGTGCTCTAGTGCTACAAGTCCAACCGTTTGGATACGAGAAAGCCCGAGTGATCTCAACGACCCCATCTCTGACCTAGCCCTATCTGAAAGGAACACAACGTAGACTAAATAACCCATTGTGGTCATAAACAATGAGATCATAAGAGAAACTAGAGTCAATGCCTTCCAGCCGGCTGATATCAGAGGATCGTTCTGAACTTCCGCCAACATCATTCGCTTTTCAGCCACTTCTCCTGATGTACCTGTAATCGTGGTCAATTCCTTAGCTAACTCTTTCGTTTCTCCTAACTCTGACAATTGAAGAAAAATTTCGTTTGGAGTATTTTTTGTTCGAGGGTTTACAGAGGACAGATGAGATGTGAGAGCGTTTAAGTCTGTTAGAAGAAACCCTTTATCTAATGGGTCCAATGTAGGGAAGTAGATAACGCTATCGACGATGTGAACAATCACTAGTACTCCAGATATCTCCACTAGTGAGTAACTGCCTACGTTAAGACCTGTGGACGAGAGAAACGAGTCACTTGCTATAACCCGAAGTGCTGAATCATACTCAGGCAGATAAATTCCCCTGACTCCATGATTTGCCTCTTTACCAAATTCGAAAACAGCCCCAAAACTACCGCTTACTGCAGCTGAATCGGATAGGGACAAAGAATCTGAATCCACTGATGAAGTTGGTATGACCGTCCAGATATCATGGCTCTCAAAACTCTCTATAACGACATCGGCACCATCTTTCACGGCAAAGACGTCGTCTATAAAAATCGAACCCGGTGTCCCTGTAGCGCCAAATCCGGGCTCGCTTATCTGAATCGACACTATCCTAAGGGGTTGGACTAATCGTTTGTTGATAGGCACTGATCGTCTAGTCCAGCCGGAAGTCCTCAACCCAGAGCTTCCCAATGTGATAATTTGACGGTGTCCGGTAGCGTCTTCCACTATGAGCCATATGGAAATAAGAGGATAGGCTCCCATAGGCTTTGTGTACATACCTACCTCTGTTGCATCATTTGGGAGAAGTATGAGATCGTCCGGCTCTCCGGGGTTAAGCATTTCGAGTATAATAGCCATTGGTTTTCTCGAGAAATCGGGTCGGGCCCAAGGAGAGAAATCTCCAACTTCAACCGCCAATAGATGGAAAGGAAATGCGCCCGATCCACTTCCAACAGTCCCTTCCCTTCTTAACGCAGCCGTGAAATTCGAAACTCCTTCCAGTCGAACATATTGATCCTCTAATTCCTCTATTGAATCAACATTTGATAGGAACCCTCCCCATGCCTCCTCTATCCTAACGTCCTCAGCGATACGATAATTGACCCTATCTTTGTGACTTCGCTCCAATGTTGCACCTAGCGTGGTCGCCAGAACAGCGACTCCGCTGGCCAAAACCAACAACAAAACCAACCAGCTATATTGAAGTGGGTTTCTCGACATGTGCCAAAGTGTTAATGCAATCCAGGCCGGGGTGAATCGTGCTGCATACCTTAGTAAAAAAAAGAATATGATTCCTGGCACGACGATTGAAGCACCCCAAAGTCCGCTTAACGAAACGGGAGGCATATCGTTTGGAAGATACATCCAAAGCAGCCCTATTCCAGAAGCCAATAGAAACAGCGCAAGAAAATTGAATTTTTTATTAGAAGTCTTTCTAACAAGATATAATCCTGAGGCAAATATCGCCGACGATATGGCTGGGATAAACCACTCTGCTATTTCGTCGTTCAAAATTCCCCAAGCACAAGAACCCAGAAGTATCAAAACAGATACGAATCCTATTAGGGTAACAAGTGCATGAGATTCTCCAGCAAGGTACCTAACAAGCAACGGAAAACCCCTGAAGAAGAGCATTGCGACAGCAACTAGGAGCAATACGGGAGCTACGAGAAGTGCTTCGTTAACCCCCTCCTGCCCGAAAAGGCCGCCAGAAGATATTTGACCTCGAGCCTTCATTTCCCAGTAGAGAATTCCGGCTACAGTAAGGAACAAAATGTCGAGATAGTATCGTTGAACAAATGGGGTTATAGGTGGTCGTGACATCGAAATTCGCCGGGCTATCAAGCTTGTTCTTGAACTTAATACTACGGGCGTTATGAATACCAAAAAGCAGAGTACTCCAGCACCGGCAGATACAATAAAAGGCAGGGAGGAGAGTCGGACGGGAAGCATCCCTCCATCGCTAATATTGTCAAAATAGGGAAGATATCCCAACGTCGCGATTAATCCCATAGCAATGAATGGTGCCAAAGCCGAAGCAACAACCGTTAATAATAGCCCCTCTACCGAGTACTGGCGTAGAATACCCAGAGTGGATGTTCCCCTGCTTTTCAACAGTGAAATATCCGACTCCCTACCCGGTACTAAGTAATTAGTCAGCATAAACAAAAAATATATCAGTGAGACTGCTAACACCGACATGAGAAGCAATAATGGGACGTTGGACAGAAAATTTTGCCTACCGAGTTGGTAAAGAATTATTTGTATCCCTGATCTAAGTTCTGAGCCAGGTAATTCCTTACCGATTTTCACATCAAGGAAATCTATGGCAGCTTCAATTTCTGGCCTTGACCATTCCTTAAATTTTTCAAAGTTGACATGGCTCGACCATGTAGCGCTTGAAAACGAGCCAGCATAAGCCGATCCAATACCCTGAGTCAAAGATTTTTCAGGGATAAACATGGCCAAATATGGTTGAAGATCCTTGGGCCTGGTGACACTGTCATCTTCTGAAGGAGGGTAGGGATAAGTGAAGCTTTTGCTGTCACCCTGCCAAATGGCAGCTGTTTCATCGGTCGGTCTGAAGATACCCACAACCTTGACACCAATATGGACCCTGCTATCCATCGAGGACGTCACAACAATTACATCACCAACATCTATTAAGAAATAATCGGCTAGTTCAGTAAAGATGGAAGCTTCTACCATCGGGCCATCTACAAATCTGAGGGGTTTGTAGATGGGGGATACCCCCTCTACATATATGACATGATCGTCCAGTGAAGTCAGATGCTGAAAGAAGCCATCGTGCAAGATTCCGTTCTCTTCTGCACTATCAGTGTTGCACAATGATGCTGCCAGACACTTAGACAAAAAATCATCAGATATCACATCCACCGGAGTGGGTGAGCCGTTGGAAGAGAGGAGGGTTTTCGTCGGCGTTAGCGAAAAAGAAAAAATAGAAGTTTTAATACGCCTTTGGGTGGCAGTAACCACGGTACCGAAAGTTGGACCCAGAGAATCTGACACAGCAGAATCTGCTTCATTGATCCTTTCGGATTCGAGCGGTAAGAACGGAAGGAATATATTCAGATCGAGGTGCGACAGAGATTTTTTTTCTACTGCTGATTCGATGGCTCCCTGAATGCTTTGTTTCTCTAAAGTTGCAAGATAGATAGGCATTCCAGAAATAAGCGTGATTGCAACCAACATTCCCGAGAATATGGCAGCGATCAACCTCATATCGCTCCGCATTCGCCCAGATACGAGCCTGATTACTGATACTGCGTTGCTGGACTTCAATACGACACTCTTCGCGATGCAAACAGATCCGGAAGCTTGAGCTTCTGATCACTAACCACCGATTCTGCGGTGGACCCTCCACCCTCTCCTCGTCGATATACCTCAATGGAGTCAACCGGATTCAGTCGAAATCCGCCGGTTACATAGACCTCACCAGATTTCAAATGCGAAGCTTCTCTCCAAATGTCAGACATGGGATCATACAAGTAGGACATCGCTGAAACACCAGATTCATCTCCCTCTCCCGACAGCAGTATTCGTTCGCCCGCGATAACAGCCGACAAATGTCCAGATTTAGCAGATGGAAGCTCGGCTCTAAGCTTCCATCTGCCATATTCAGGTAAATAAATCTCAACTTCTCTAACGAACCCTGAATTACTTTTTCCGCCTATCACAATCACGCGGTGGCTTTGATGGGTTTTCACAAGGAAAGCTGTGTGTCCAGTGCGAGATTTTCCAGTGCTACCTGGAGCCGAGGAAGAGCCCGCCAATCCGAATTCCTTTTTGATTGGTTTAGATAAGTAAGATTCAGATACCGTCTCTATGAGAACTTCTCTTTGGATACTGTAGCCTACAATAGAACCAACTAGCATCATCAGTACGGCTGTGACCAGAATTGATGTATGAATATGTTTAAATAAATTTGCTGGCAGAGGGTACAGTCCTTTCGATGGAGATCTTGGGGTTAACCTTGATAGCAGATTTTACCATTTTAAGAACTTCTTACTTCCACAATCTCAGGCAAACTCACTGCATCACATCTTGCTAAGTTGCCATTCAGTCAAAGGCATGTTTGGTTCTATATGGATAAGTCTGGTTTATACTGAATATATGTACCAATCAAACTGCTGGAGCGAGGAAGTGATTCCATGGCCAACTCCATAGCGCAGGCAACATATGAGATAAACGAACAATCTCTGAGTAACATGACGCTCGGATTGAATGGCCTACCCGACGAACTATCAGGGTTTTCATTGCTGCGTGAAAGTAGTCTCAACAATAAAACTATGGCATCCCACGGTTTCCCAGGGAATACAGAAGAAAACTACGAAAAAGCGGGGCGAATCACCGGTTATCTAAGAGAGTTTGCGTCGCCATCAGCTATACCGCGGCACGAAGACGGATCAGACATAGTCGCTGCAACAGTAGTTCACTTGTTTAAAGATGAAAGTCGTGCCGCTTCCTGGATGACTGATGTATTTGTCAAACAATTCAAAGACAACGTCGGCAGTGAAGTTGGTGAAAACCAAAGTATCGTCGCTGTGGAAGAGCTTGAGATAGACGACTTCTATGATAGGGCGATCGGCATACGCGCCGTCCAAGATGGAGAAGACGGAATATTGTCAACGACAGTTATTGATTTCCGAATTGGTAGACTGCTGGGAGTTTCCTTTGTTGTCACTGTCGGTGACCATGGTAGAACTGAATTAACTACCATGTTGGGCCTTGAGCTAGAGAGGAACATAGTCAGGGAGCTTTTGGCGACAGGATAGATAAAGCGCTACAGATTTGAGTGAGGTCTGCATATTTCAATGCCAGTCGTGTACCGCCGGTAGGGTTGTCTCTGACCGTATACTTTCTAAACTAGAAACAATCACATTTGTAGTACCGTCCCAACGTGATACCGCCCCATGTGCCAGCAGCAGTGGAGCTTTGAGAAGGTGTTTAAAGCGATTGAATATTTGCGGCCAGACAATTAGTTGAACGTCTGCCGTTTCATCTTCTACGGTCACAAATACAGTCCCATGCTGGCCTCTTGGATGTTGTCTGGCTATTGCCCATCCGGCCACAGACACCCGTTCTTTATCGTTCATAGAATAAATATCTGACGCCCTAGAAACACCACAAGGCAGATTGCTTCGGACAAACAGCATAATAAGCCCCGCAGGATATATACCCATAGAGCGATATTCACCTAACATTTCCTCATACGGAGTGAACCCCTTTAACTCCGGCACACTGATATCCATTTCCATAGGTAATGGCCGCTGTCCTTTTAACGGATGGGGATAGATTCCAGCCTCCCACAGTGCAACCCTACGGTTACGGGATATAAAGTCGAATGCCCCCGCTAATATGAGGGTCTCAATAGCATCAAGTCCTATAGACACTCTACGGACAAAGTCACCCACTGACACGAACAAACCATGAGAAGAACGCTCCTCGATAATAGATTGAGCAGATCGCTTGCCAAGATTCTTTACAAATTCCAGGCCAATCAGTAGGGAATTATCCAAAATTTCACATTGAGACCCGCTGAGATTGACGCATGGGTTAAGAAATTTCACCCCGAATCGGCGAGCATCCTGCTTTATTGCTTCCATGGGATAAAAGCCCATGGGCTGGTTATTCATGAGCCCGACGAAGAACTCTAACGGATAGTACCTCTTCATCCAGGCAGCCTGGTATGCAGATACTGCAAATGCATGTGAGTGCGACTCAGGAAACATATAATGTCCATTTATCTTAGCGAATATTTTTCGTGCGATGTGTTCATCCACACCTCGATCAACAGCACCTTCACGAAACCGCTCCCAATACGCAGTAATTACCTTCTCATTGTTATGTCGGGCAAATGCCCTTCGCATCTCGTCAGCATCCGCCTGGCTCATACCGGATACATCAGATATAAGCTGCACGACCTGTTCTTGCCAGATGATTACACCGTAACCACGCTCTAAAGCACGTTTCTCAAGGGGATGATCGTACTCCCACTTAACGTTGTGTCGGTATCGTTCTATGAATTCAGATACGCCACTTCCCTGAATACCTACACCAGGTCTTATTAAAGCAACTTGATAAGCCAGATCCTGTAGATTACGAGACATCAACCGCTGGCCCATTTTCAGTTGAGCGGGTGATTGGAGTAAAAAAACTCCGCGGGAATGTCCTTGATTTATCATGTCGTACACCCTGGAATCCTCCGGATCAATACGACTCAGATCTACACACTTATCCGTGCGCTTCTCAACTAAAGAAATGGCTTCGTCTAATTGGTCAAGAACTGGCAGAGACAATATATCTATCTTGGCAAATCCGGCGTAGCCCACACTTTCCTTATCCCAGTCAATTATATTGCGACCCTTAATAGCTCCCTCACGACATGGAACCATGTCTGGGATCGGGGAGGAACTCAGAATCATTCCTCCTACATGCTGCCCTAAACCCTTAGGAGCCCCTTCTAACTGGGGCGCTAGCTCAAGTAGATCACGCCAGCCTGGAAGATCCACTCGATTGGAGAATTCAGGTAAAGACATCATCTCCTCACGTAGACGTGATGCATCGTGTTGATGTATTTGCTTAGATAACCTTCTTAAATCTTCATCAGGAATACCGAAAGCCTTACCTAAATCCGCCACAACTCCCTTAGCTCGGTATGTAGTGATCATTCCAGTCAGAACGGCAAACTCTGCACCGAAGTGTTGATGTATACGAGCAATGAGTGAATCACGCAGAGAACGAGGAAAATCGAGATCGATATCCGGCAGAACACGCAAATCATCAGGCAGGAATCTTTCTAACGTGAGATCGTACAAAAGAGGATCAACATGGGATATTCCGATTAGGTAACCAGTAAGCATCGCTACTGAAGAACCACGCCCCCTTCCGGGAGGACGCCACTCAAGGGGTTCCTCCTGGTTTACAGTCCCCATCTCAACCATGATTTCACGTGCAAGTAGAGCTATCTCACGATAAAGTAGCATGAATCCCGCCAGACCATGCTTTTCAATCAGGCGGAGTTCTTCTGTTAATCGCGCCTCAACTAAATCATTAATCGTCCCGTAGCGACGTTGCGCTGCTTCGTAACAGAGTCTGCGCAGATATGTCAGAGGAGTATATCCTTCCGGAACGTCAGGGGAAGGAAGTGTATAGCCCAAGTCAGAAGATAGGTCGAAAGTACATCGGTCAGCTATCTTTAAAGTATTTTCTAACGCCTCCTGACTGTGCCGAAAAAGGTATTTCATCTGTGTTTTGGACTTGAGGTGAAATTCGCTGTTGTATTTAAGGTAATGAACAACTTTATCAATAGTACAGTTATGACTTACTGCCACCAGCGCGTCCTGCAAGCGATGACGCTCTGGGATATGGTAGTGTGCGTTGTTTGTCGCCACGACAGGAAGTCCAACATCTGATGCAACGGAAGTAAGTGTACGTATACGTTCAGTATCGCCATAGACCAAATTACGACTCAGTTCAACGAAAACGGAGTCCGCCCCGAACCAGTCGACATAGCATCGTAGTGTATCCCGAGCCTTCTCCACTTTTCCTTGTGACACGAGATTGGGCACCGTACCAGACCTGCATCCCGTGAGAAGGACAATACCTTCCGAATACTCAGATAAGTATTTCGGATCAAGCCGGGGGTCTTTGCGGTCCCAGCTGTTAGCCAAAGTAAACAGACGAGATATATTTGAGTAACCCCGCCTATTCTCTGCCAGCATGACGACATGTGAGCCATCTATTAGAGTGAGTTCCCCACCAGTGATTGGCTGTATCCCCAAGCTCTTCGCCTGACGCGCAAACTCGAGTGAACCACACATGTTGTGATCAGTGAGACCCATGGCCGAATAACCCAGTTCAGCTGCCCGGCCGAGCAGTTCATAAGTGTGAGATGCTCCTTCACCAAATGAGTAGAAACTATGTGCATGAAGCTCTACATAGGAAGGTGAAGTATAGCTACTATGAGACATATGCAAAGACATTAATAATCCTGTCGGTACCAACGATGTCCCGTGACAGGGGTTTCTCTATGTTCTTCAGTGATCAGCCCTCTCTCTCCCAAAGTATCTCTGAACACAGTTAGGGGACCAGAACCATCAAGCTTTAGAACGTAGTAAACTCGTCGGACAGGCCTGTGCATCCACCAGAGGTCAATCTTCCACATGTCTACAGCCCGGGCCCGAATAGGAATACTTCCCTTACCTGGAAGAGCCACAGACACTGGAATACCCTTCGACTCTCCGATCTCCACCTCCTCTGGCATATTAATGGAACGTACCGATTCAACAGACAATGGATCTACTGAAACTTGTACAAAACGCATCTCTGGAACGGGATGAATAGGATCTACCTCCACAACTCGGTAGAGTGATTTCTTGCCTCCAGTTTTCGCCTGCAGATGTCGGTCTACCTTAGCAAGCCTGTTCAATCTATTCTGAATCTGCTCCCGCACATCTTTAAATGCACGAGCCTGTATGCCATGTTCACCTATGAATCCAGAAACACTGAGAGCCACATCTTCAATGAGTCCAGGAAGTTCTATATCAGAAAGAACACTACGAATAGAAAAAGACGCTGCTGAAGCGCTAGGCGCAGCCTCATTTATCACAATCTCCCGAGACCAGGGTGTAGAGCCTACAACTGTGCATTTTAGTAAAAACTTGAGTGCATATTTGCCTTTCAGTCCTGGACGCGTGTATGCCCTTCGGAGAAGGGCATCAATTGCTGTGAATAACACTTCCCTCGAAGCAGAGGCAAACGGGAGTGTGACATACTCATCAAGTACATCATTTTTCTTCAATTCAATTACACGATCTGGATCTATTCCACGTGCCAGTTCCCATGATTTTCGGCCCACAGGACCAAACCTAGTCTGTAGATTACCCAAATCTTGCGCAGCAAGTTCACCCATTGTATGAATGGCAAATCGATGAAATTCCATTATCATCTGCCACTCCACAGGCAGCACATCCACTGGGAATGAAGCTAGGAAATCCGTCGTTCCTGTGGGATTATCTGGAATCTTCGTCGCCCTCCCCGGATGGCTGGATAAAGCAGCTACATATGCAGGAAACTTACCCTTTGCAATACCAACGCGAGGATGAAAAAGAGCAGGAGCAGTTTCCAGCATACGGGTAACCACCTTTGCCTCTCCACCATACATATACTCCAACCCTGTCATATCCACATATACCCTACCTAAGCCCGCGCCTTGCACTGCAGGGGCTATCCTCCTTAAATCAGATATGATTCTGGCAAAGACTTTTCTGTATCTTTCTAGATCAGCCTGTAAAACTATAGAGTCAGGAGACTTAGACAACGCAGCTGAGAGAGGCATTCCAACAGGTATTCCACTAACTCCACTTGAAACATCGAAAACCACTGACTTAATAGATCTGCCAAGAGTTTTCGCAGAGCGAGCACATGAATCTGCTCTATATAGAATAATGTTTCTACCCACAAGATCAGGGTGGCGGCGCAGCTCATCTTTGATTCCCAGATGAGTTATAAGCAAGCAAGCTATATTCATGTCTTTTATTAAGTCTTACTCGACCTGTGAAAATGATTCGTTCCGTTATGATTTAGTCATTGTATTAGAACATAAGTTCTATTAGCAATGTCAACTCTAATTTCTCAATTGACCGGCTGGGAGGGTGATGATATGTTCCATTCAGAGTAAGTAAACGAACCCTGCGAAAACATAAATCCAACACTTGGGGAGGAGATCATGGGAGTCACAGTAGGAACCGGTGATTTCAAGTATGAAGCGGTAGAGTCATGGCCTGTCCTGCCGGACGGAGCCAGCCTTATAGAAACCCCCGGAATAGCAGTAGACTCTCAGGATGAGATTTACGCATTCAGCCGCAATACCGACCATCCGATCATGGTTTTTGACAGGGATGGGAATTTTCAGCGAGGATTCGGTGCAGGTATATTCAGCAATCGCACCCATGGAATACTAATTGGCCCGGACGACACAGTCTATTGCGCGGATGATGGTATCCACACTATCACGAAGTTCACCCGGGGGGGTGATCTGATTATGACGATTGGTACTCCGGGGCAGGCGACTGAGATATGGAAAGGCAAACCATTCAACCGCCCAACACATGCGGCAGTTTCAAAGAAAAGTGGCGACATATTTATCACGGACGGATATGGTAATTTCCGTGTCCACAAATATTCGGCTAACGGAGACTACATAAAGTCGTGGGGTGAGCCAGGAATAGAACCAGGTCAGTTTCTACGCCCTCACAATATCGCAGTAGATGACAACGATAGGGTGATAGTAGCAGATCGCGAAGCCCATAGAGTCCAAGTGTTCGATACGGATGGAGTCATTCTGGATGTATGGAACAACATATTCATGCCTAACGGATTAACGATAGGACCGGACAACAACATCTATATTGGCGAACTTCCAGGTATGACCCAAGCAGAGCCGACTCCACCAAACCACGGCCATAACATAAGTATCATGAGTCCATCCGGAGAAAAACTGGCTAGAATAGGCCATCCCGAAGAGGGAGAAGAGCCGGGCAAGTTTATCGCACCGCATGGTATCGGTGTGGATTCCCATGGGGATATTTATGTCGGAGAAGTCTCATACACGATTCGGGGCAGCCACATGGAACCGCCTCGGGAACTCCGTAGCCTCAGCAAGTTGCGTAAAATCAGCTAACCAACCGTTTTAAATCTATAGTCCACGAGACAAAGACCCAGGCATAGGCCAGCTTTTAGGTATGAGTTGAATGTCCTGCTCGCTTTTGTACAGTTCCATTCCACCGGCCTGGTAGCTTGAGAGTGCATTAGGGTGATCTAGACTGCAAGTATGCACCCAGGGCCGTAAAGCTCCCAAGTCGAAGGCACGTTCAAGACCATCCGCCAACATGTGCCCCCCAAGTCCTTTTCCTATGGCACTTGGCAAGAGCCCAAAGTATGAGAATTCAATATCCCCACCTTGCTGCTCTTCAAATTCATAGTACCCCACCGGTTTTGAATCGCATTCCATTACCCACAGACTGACAGCCGAATCCTCAAATCGATCACGCCACTGATCGAGGCTCCAGAAGTAGCGGTCAACCCAATACCAATTCTTGCCAACTGTCCGATATAGCCACCTAGCAAACTCAGGTTCAGGACTGTCAATTTTTACGGTAATCACGGACATATCAACACTACGCTTCGGGCGGATTTGATCACGAGACGTAGTCTGAAGGTAATGGACCTTAACAGGATAGCTTATGAATTCCATTTAAAACACGTTGTCAGAATTTGTTTGAACTATTTCGAATATATCGGTGTTGAGACTACAAACACAACCCAACAATAGCACTTATCCGTATTGTCACATCACACTATAATCGACCCCATTCCTTAAACTGAAAATATTCACTGTTAAACACTTGTGATAACCAATTTATTCCAGCACGATACACCGAAGTTAGTGCCCATGATCAGCGGGACTTTCCGAGCGTCCAAGAGGGAGAAATGCAAGAATAATAGCTCCAAGGAGCATTAAGAAAGTCACGTAGTAGAAAACATAGTTCATAGAGTAATTTTGATAGAGAAATCCGGCTAATATTGGAGATGCAGCACTTAGAGCAAATCTTGCAAACGAAAGCGTTCCAAGGGTTGTAGTTGCAACGCCTTCACCCACGACATCAAGAGCCGAAGCCGTGAGTATCGGCTGGTCGCTATAAAAGAAAGTCCCAAGTAGGGCGATCAAAACAATCAGGGATACACCCTCACCAAATTGAGACATTAAAAGGACAATACCTGCCAGGAACAGCATTCCGGGAACCAATATAAGTCTTCTTCCGTACTTATCTGACAAGTATCCCATCATCGGTGTAAACACTATTCCCACCGCAACCAACAATCCTAAGTGAACACTCCTAGCGAGCGCGGACAAACCTAGGTCATTACTTAAATAGGAAGGCAAAAATGTGATCAACGCGACGAAGGCCATTCCCCGAATCCCTCCCACCAGTGTTATGGCCCACAGGAGCGGATTTCTTAAGATCGTCCGCGTTTGCTCCAATCTTCCGAGATTACTTCCCCGTAGATCGTGACTTCCTTGGCTGACATCGTGGCCAATATTTTTAAAGGCCCAGTAGACAAGAAATGCCACGAATATAGGAACCACCGCATAGATGGTTAAGATTTGGTTCCATAACAGGTAACCGAGTAGGAGTCCGGTTATGACCGGACTGACCGCATCACCTATGTTTCCTCCAATACCATGAAATGACAAGGCCGTGCCTCTCCGATGCGAATAGTGATGGGAGAGAGATGCCATTGCCGGAAGATGCCACAAAGAAGCCGCCGCAGCTACAACTGCAACTCCCACAAGTAGCAAAGGAAAGAATGATTCAGGGGTTAAACCAATTATGAACCACCCAACCCCAAATCCACCCATACAGAGCGCGAGAATAAGCCCCCAGTGCCTTCGGAATACATCCGCTAATATCCCGCCGGGTAAAGTCACCAGACCAGAAACCATCTCCCGAGTAGTTGAGATTGACCCAACCCCAACCTTGGTCAGTGCAAATGCTGTTTCAATCTCGGGAAGTAGTACTATGAACGACTGCAGGAACCAATGAAATACGCCGTGTCCGCTTGTAAGACCGGCAATAATAAAATTCCCTCTGCCTCTAATACCGTGATGAGTTCCTACGCTTTCCACCCGATCGTGATGGTGGTGATCTTCATCGTTACGGCCTTCTACCATGTTCCAACCTCAATTTTATTAATGCCGTTTGTAGCTACCCTACTCTGTATTTATTCAGAAGGTCCATATTAAGTTGGAAACCTATTCCGGGTCTGTCAGGAACGGTAACGTATCCATCTTCATCTGGAATCATCCGGGGTTGAAACATCTCAGCCCTAAGCGGATCCACTGCCACGGGATAATATTCCAGGAATTCCCCATGAGGAACCCCCGCAGCCAGCGGTAGTTGAAGTTCCTGGCACCCGTGAGGCGCAATAGAAACACCTCGTTCCAAGGCAAGGTCGGCTACATCTTTAGCCACATCGTAGCCAGGACAGATGGTGACATCAACATTCAGTACATCAGCACCTTTATGATCCAAAAGAGTCTCAAAGTGAGAGAGATGATACCCGTTTTCCCCAGTAGCGATCTTGACCTCTGATGCTGAGCGAAGAGTTCCGTGCTCTTTGTACCTGTGTATAGGCATCGGTTCTTCAAACCAGTAAACACCCAATTTCGCCAACTCGTTGGTAAATTCGAGAGAAGTACTTAGGTCCAGTGCGCAATTCGCATCCACCATAAGTGTTACGTTGTCACCAACCGCCTCCCTTGCCGCCTCAACTCTTTTCATATCACCAAATACACCTTGCCGGGGATCGCCAATCTTTATCTTCACCGCCCCCGCATGCATCTCTTCAACGTTGAATCTTACTTCTTCCTGCAACTCCTCAAGCCCTTTCCCTTCAGCATAGTAACCTCCAGCTATGTAGGTCCTGATACGACTCTGGGCTCCACCAAGAAGTTGATGTACTGACTTACCCAAAGCTTTTCCTTTTATATCCCAACAGGCAATGTTTATTGCAGCCAAAACCTGGGTGTTAACTCCCGCGGGTCCAAGTATCTTGATATGCTTTTCACCAAGATCCTCGGCAATAGATCGGGTGTCATTCGGATCACGTCCGATCAGAAGTTCTCGGAAATAGTCAACGAAGGGTGGGAATATATTGAGAGGACGTTCCGCAGCCGTTCCTCCGTTCCACCCGCAGCCATCTACACCCTCATCTGTCTTTATCGTAACCTTATGGAGCCTTCCCGGCCCATAGAAATGTCCTCCATTCCAGATACCTGGCCTTTCCCATTCAAAAACTTCGCTTATAACTTCTGTAATCTTCATGCCTTGTTAATTCCTATCTTAATTGATCAAACTCACACTAAATAGCGGAATTCAATGACGCAACCTACCGCGCTTTGATATATGATTCACCACCGAAAATTATGGCCCCCGCTACTATAAAGAAAAGTCCTGCGATCAAACCACTACCTGGAGCTTCCCCTAAAATCAACCATGCAAGCACGAGTCCTGCGGGAGGTTGGATAAACGAAAAAAACGTGACGGTAGAAGGCAAATATCTTTTTACAAGCCAGGCATTTGATAAGAATCCGAACCCCGCAATAATGACTCCTTGGTAAAACAATGCTCCCCAAAAACGCATTTCCGCAGTGTATGAAGGTGTCTCTACCAAATAACTCCCTACCAGGAAAAAGACCGTTCCCATCACTAACTGGACAAGCATAATTTTTGCCACAGACATGTTCTGGGCAAAGTTGGACATCAGTACTAGTCGAAGACCCAGCAAAGCAGCAGAAGCAAGGCTCATCAAGTCGCCCGAAATAGAAACGCCTTCCGTGGAAACCCCCGTGAACCCTGAATCACCAAACACAATAGCAAGTATCCCTGAATACGAAAAAACTATTGCAAGTATTTTCCACCGACTGAGACGGTCTGAAGGAACGATAAAATGGGCAATCACAGCAGCCCAGATCGGGAAAGTGGAATTAAGTGCAGTAGCATGCCCGGCCGTTGTTTTGTCTTGCCCAAAGTTCATGAGAGTTATCTGTACTGTAAAAAGCAGAACGATGACACATAGAGGAACGGCTTCATTCCGGTAAATCCTAAAAGATTCCCGTCGATACATCATGTATCCAAGAGTAACTAGTCCGCCGAATACGAATCGCATCCAGCCGATCTGAAGTGGGGGAGAATAATCCAGTGCAACTTTTATGCTGACATTGTTGCCGCCCCAGATGAAGGAGAGGAAAATATTGAAAAGAGTCGGCAGAAGCCCTGCGGGACGCCTGATATCTTTTTCCTTAGATCGAGAATTAGCCTCTTCTGTTGAAGATTGAGGCAACCGTAATACTCCGTTTCAGCGCTGGCCCAATTAGGTTATTCGTTTCTGAAAACTATGGAGCCAGAGCATATTAACCAATTCTACTCCACTACTCTATGGATAACTCGTGTACTGAAAGTATATTTTCTCTTTCTGATATCCTTTGGTATATCGAGATGGCAAGGACTACAGACATCACCCTCACGATTGTGGATCAATCTCCCGTCAGGAGAGGTGGGACACCACGCGACTCACTCCAAGAAACTGTTGAGCTCGCCAAGAAGGCGGACAGCTTAGGATATAAAAGATACTGGGTAGCCGAGCATCACAATTCCAGCTCTTTTTCGGGAACAAGTCCGGAAATTCTGATTGGCCAAATTGCTGCAAATACAAGTCGGATACGAGTAGGCAGCGCGGGAGTGATGCTTAGCCATTACTCTGCGCTCAAGGTTGCCGAGCAATTCAGCGTACTAGATTCATTTTATCCAGGCCGTATAGACCTAGGAGTCGGAAGAGCCCCTGGAAGCGATCAGCGAACTGCGGCGGCATTGACCTATCCCAGACCGACAATGGATGTCCAAAGAGATTTTCCCCAGATGGTAAAAGACCTGACCGGGTTCCTGGATAATGGAATTGATGAAGGTCATCCCTTGTCAGGAATATCCGCGTACCCTGGGGCCAAAAAAGAATCCGCTCCCGAGATCTGGCTTTTAGGCTCAAGTGATTACAGTGCAAGATTGGCTGCGGAAATGGGCCTTCCATTCAGCTTCGCTGACTTTTTCGGTAACACTTCTGAATATGGTCCACAGGTCACAGACATTTATAGAAACGGATTCAAGCCATCCTCATATCTTGATGAACCAATTGTAAACGTCGGACTTCAAGTTATTTGCGCTCCAACTGAAGAGGAAGCCAGGTTTGTCGGTTCTTCACGCAGCCTCAACAAGGTAATATCGAGATTAGGCCTGTCTACAATGGGACTGATCCCTCCGGAAGAAGCAATTAACTGGCCGCTAGATGAGCATGCGCGCGCCTATATGGAACATGAAACCAGAAGTTATATAGAAGGAGACCCCGATCAAGTGCGGGAAGGTATCCTTGCAGCATCAGAACGTTATCAAACAGGGGATATAGGAATCGTTTCAAACTGTTACCACTTCAATCAACGTATACAATCGTATGCGCTGGTTGCGGAATACCTTATAGGATCTAGTTTGGTAAAAGAGTCGGCAGCAATTTCGGACTAGAATTTATCAGGAAATAGACGTGACTCTATCCTGATTAGGATTCCGAGGCTTGGTAGCCATCAAGAAGCAGAAACCTCCGACGACGGCAAGCCCTCCGAGAACAGCAAATGCAACCGTATATGTTCCTGTAGAATCTCTCATGTATCCGGCGAACACCGGGCCAATTAACAGTAGGACATTCATGGGGACCTGTGAAATTCCCATTATCTTCCCGTAGTGTTGCCTTCCAAAGTAGTCACCCCTGATAGAGGAAGAAATCGGACTCCTCCCGCCGAAACCTATACCAAACAATAAAGCGAATCCGTATGCGGTGACCAACGTTGGAGGTCCAAAAGTTAAATAGAAGACACCCGCGGCCTGGCACATGGTGAATATCATTAGAGCTACGTTTTTTGGGATTCTGTCCCCTACGTAACCTCCAATCAACTGAAATACCATTGAGACTGCGGTATAGGCGGACACGACAAACGATGCGGTCTGGAGGCTATAACTCTGATCGGTCATCATTGGTGCTAGGTGAAGCATAAATGCCAACAGCACCATGGAAGTAAATCCGTGTCCCAAGCTGATAAACCAGAATGCCTTGGATCTGAGCGCCTGAGAAACAGTAAAATCTGGCCCTGTTTCTAAAGTTTCGCCTCTCTCGTCGGCCTCTCGACTCCTTCGAACCGAATCTTCGTGGGTATCACCATCCGGAAGAAGCCCATAATCCTCTGGGCGATTTCTAAGCAATCTAGTTAAGGGAAAGGCAACAGCGATTGTAATTCCCCCTAGAATCAAGGCTGTTAAACTCCAGCCCAACCTGTCTGGAATATCTGGATCTACTAGCCAGGCAAGAACAGGCACCAGAAACAATGATCCTAGCCGAGAAAAAGAATTCGCTAGTCCCATAGCAAACGATCTACGCCTCACAAACCAGTTGTTTAGCATCGTGTTGAGGGCAAGCCAGCTCCCTAAACCCTGTCCAAGCGCGATTACCAAATAGGCAGCGTAAAAAACAAACAAGTGATTGATTCGACTGAACAGAACCCATCCAGCCCCCATGATAAGCATTCCAATCAACACCATTCTGCGAGTGCCAAATTTGTCGATCAGATAGCCTTCAATAGGGCCGAGTATTCCCCCCTCTACTCTGGTGAAAGATAGGGCTAGAGAAAGCTGAGTCCGATTCCAGCCAAAGGCTCTCTCCATAGCAACAGCCCATATACCCATCGCGTGGAATAGTGGTGTTGTGGCCACAAGCATCACCACACCATAAACTGGGACTAAGTACCAACCGTAATAGATACTATTCCACCTATCCACAGAAAACAGAGGGGAGGAATCTTGGTTTTCTGAATTCAAACAGTTACCTCATCTGGCGAACCACGACACCACGATGACGTCCGCAAGTTCTGGACCAATTGTTACTTTTAATCAAGTGCATATATGGGTCCAACAATTCGACTCCAAGAAAGGATAATTTCGCAATTGCAACAAATTACAGGAATTTATATTCAGCAATATTGACGCAACCTTAACAGTATATTTGCCAATTGGCCACTGAAGGATAAACTGTTTCACGACAAATATTTCCCAAGAATGAAGTTAACCATTAACTTATATTCTCTATTGTGAAAGTAACATCTCGCAGGAGAAATCAACATGAGTGATAGACCAAGCTTCGTATTGATACTGGCAGATGACATGGGATATTCGGACCTTGGCTGCTACGGCTCTGAGATTAATACTCCGAACATCGACTCTCTGGCAAACACTGGGGTTAGATTCTCGCAGATGTACAACTCGGCCCGCTGCTGCCCATCCAGAGCCTCCCTTCTAACTGGGCATAATCCTCACCAGGCAGGAATACGACATATGGACTCCACTTTTGATCGGCCAAACGAGACAAAGTATCCTTCATACCAGGGCTATCTAAACGATAACTGTGCCACTATCGCCGAAGTACTTAAAGGTTCAGGGTACGCAACACTAATGTCAGGCAAATGGCACGTAGGTGGTGGGTACGATCTTTTAGACAAGTCAAATTGGTTTCCCGGCAGCGTTGGTCACCCCACCCCAGTACAGAGAGGTTTTGACAGGTTCTTCGGCATAGTTTCCGGAGCAGCTAATTACTTTCACCCCCGTACGTTGATGAGAAATGAGGATCTGATTGAAATAGAAACACCAGACTTTTACTTGACTGACGCAATTACAGATAACGCACTTTCCATGATAGAAGATACAGCTCAAGACGATAATCCTTTTTTTCTACACGTGGCTTATACAGCACCACATTGGCCCCTTCACGCTTTGGAAGAGGATATCGCAAGATACCAAGGAAAATACCAAGCAGGATGGGACGTTGTAAGAACGAACAGGCATGAAGAGCTTAAAGGTCTGGGAATACTCGACGAGAAGTGGGAAATATCGCCGCGAGACTCCGCGTCCTGCCCATGGAAAGAAGCCAAGAATCATGATTGGGAAGATCTAAGAATGGCGGTCTACTCCGCCATGATTGACCGTATGGATCAAGGAATAGGAAGAATATTGAAAAAACTGAAAGAACTGGGTCTTGATGACAATACAGTGGTCATGTTTCTTTCGGATAATGGAGGGTGCGCCGAATTCCTAGCGGAAGACAGTACTCGTCCACTTCCGTCCCAATACGCTTCACCTACAAGAGATGGCCGACCGATGAAAGTCGGCAACCGAAAGGATCTCATTCCAGGGCCTGATGACACTTTTATGAGTTACGACTTACCATGGGCAAACACAAGCAATACGCCTTTTAGGTTATTTAAGCGATGGACTCACGAAGGCGGAATATCAACCCCTTTTGTTATACGCTGGCCTAATAAGATAAGGGATTGTTCAATCATACATGAACCCGCCCATATCATAGATATCTCTGCGACTATCTATGACGCTGCTTCCGCAATTTACCCCAAGGAAATATCTGGGAATGAAATAAAACCACTTGAAGGTGAAAGTCTTTTAAAAGCTATAACAGACAGAAATTGGCATAGGAGTGCTCCAATATTCTGGGAGCATGAAGGTAGCCGTGCCATGCGGGACGGCCAGTGGAAAATAGTAAGTGAAGTTGGCTGAGGTTGGGAAATTTATAATATGGATGAGGATAGAACAGAGCGCAGGAACCTTGGCGAAACTGAGAGCAGCAGGTTGACCGCCATGGAATCATCTTACGAAGATTGGGCCCGGAGGTGTGAAGTAGAACCGTGGCCGCTACCTCCCCTTACATGGAACCCTGAGATGAAAGCCCCTCACGCCCACAGATCTGCGTAACACTTTTATTCCTGACGCCTTATAGAAGAAGCAGAGATCAAATATGCAACTGAAATAGCCAAGGCCAAGATTCCCATCAGCACTAAAGCCCACCTTGGGGAAGTCACGTCGGCAAACCACCCCACTAGCAAGCTAAAGAAAACCACCATCCCCATCACAATTCTATAAACGCTCATTACTCTAACGCGATATCCATCATCCACCAGAGTTTGGGTCATGACACCATTAGTCGTTCTGTAGGCAGTCTGGCTCGCCCCGAATAGTGCTAGAACTAGAAAAGCAGCAGGTAGCCAAATCGACTGGCTCAACAGTAGGGTTAACACCGCGCTTGCCAGAGCAGATAGGAGACAGGTCATTCCCCTGAGCCTGGGGAACCCAAATGCGGATATTAGTAATACCATCAGGAATCCTCCAGCCCCATTTACAGCCATCATGTAGCCACCGTAATCAACACCTTTCCCCAACACATTAACGGTAAACATAGGAAGCAAAAAAAGGACTGGATGACAGATGATGTTGGGCCCTGAAGACAGGATCATCAATAGAGACAGTACTCTCTGCCTTTTCCACAGATAACGAAATCCGTCGGCGATGTCTGAGAATACTCCTATTACACCCGATACCTTTGATGCCGTTCTGATTCCAAGATAATAAGGTGTTTTCATCGGTAAGAGGCATAGAACGACCCCCATATATAACCCGGCCTCTATCGCAAAATTCCAGAAGAATCCAAATGCAGCAACAATCACACCTCCTATAAACGGGCCAATCATTCTTGTCCCAGGGATGGTAATGACACTGGTAGCATATGCGTTGCTTATAGCGTGAGGGGGGACCGAATTAGCAATTAAGGCTTGCCTCACCGGCATTTTGACTGATTCACATGAACCAGCGATCAAAGCATAAGCATAGGCATGCCAGACCTCAACATAGTCCACCTTAACGAGCAAGGCGAAGATAAGGGCGGTCATTGCCATGAACCCTTCGAGCCCCATCAGAAGGTTCTTTCTATTTAACCGATCACCTAATACGCCACCCCAGGGCCCCACGATGATTCCAGGAAGGGCTACTGCACCTCCCACGCCAACAACGAGCAAGGCGGAATTTGCTCCACCTTCTGACAGATGACGCACCAGCCATCCCAAGGTAAGTAATTGCAACCATTGAGCAGTATTAGCACAAAAATTTGCCGTCCACATATATCGGTAGTCACGGTACGCACGCCATGAATCTAAGGTCTGTATCCTCGGCATATTAGTGAGGCCAGCTATCGGATATCGCGTAGTGAAAATATATGGGGTTTTGATCCGGGCAATACCGGAGAAGGTCTATTCAACGGTAGCGGTGTGCTCTTTATTTAGTAGGTCCCAGTCAATTTCGTATCCAAGGCCAGGCTTTGTAGGAGCATGAACAAAACCGCCATCGAACTGTATATCCTCCACGAGACCATACATGTTTGCACCCGTACACGGAAAAAACTCGAAGAATTCGCAGTTAGGAACCGCCATAGTAATATGAAGGTTCGCGACATTATTCAATGAGTTCCCACCATGGTGAATTTCACATTTCATATTAAATCCTTCGGCCAAATGGCAAAGCCGAATCATGGGAGTTATTCCCCCAGTGACCGCTACATCGCCTCGAAGTATGTCAGTGGCATACTGGGTTATCCATTGTGTCATACCATAGTAACGGCCAGGAGCATATTCAGTAGACATTATGGGAATATCGAGTTTCTGGTGTAACTTTACGTAGTTGTACAAATCTTCCTCGACAAGAGGATCTTCATACCAGTAAAAGTTCAGATCTTCTATGGCCCTGCCTACCCTCATCGCATCCTCGTATTGATATGCCCACATTGAGTCGAGCATCAACTTCATATCCTCTCCCACAGCGTCACGCACAGCTTTAGAAATCTCAATATCGTATTTTGGGTCACCGTGGGGATGAATTTTATGCGCGGTCCAGCCCATATCTTTGAATCGAATCGCTTCTTCTGCGTATTCCTCCTTGGTCTCATGGTATGCGGTGCTTGAATAAACAGGAACTATCTCTTTGCAGGTCCCGAGAAGCCTATGTATGGGTTGGTCTGCAATCTTTCCATTAATGTCCCACAAACAGATATCTACAGCACCGATTACATATGTCGAAACAGACCGGTTCATCTTCCAAAGATCCCACCATATCGCCCCAATATCCTGAGGATTCCTTCCCATAACAATAGGCTTGATGAACTCTATGAGACCCGGAGCGAAGTGATCCGCACCTACTCGGGATGATCCTAGAAAAGCATTACCCGAAATTCCCTCGTCTGTTTCCACAGTCACGACACCAAGCTGGCGAGTCTTTCCGAAACTTGTGCCGACTCCTGTTCTCCATGGTTCTGAATCCCAATTAAACATATCAACTTTAACGTTAGTGATCTTCATAATAGGTTCCTTTCATTAATAAGTGCATTACCTACGGTTCCAGAAACTAGGAGTTGCCATAGTTGAAATAGAATATACATAGATGATCTCATCCGTTCAATAAATAGAACTCCACTAGAAATTTACCGAATAGGAGATGTCAACAGCATGAAACCAGAATTTGTTCCCCTTAATGGTTACAGATTATTTGACACAGATACCATGATGGAAAGGGCGAAAACTTTCTATAACCATGCCAAGTTAAGACGGACTGTACGAGATTATTCTGAGAAACCCGTTAGTAGAAACGTAATCGATGACTGCATAAGGGCGGCTGGCACCGCCCCAAGTGGCGCCAACATGCAACCCTGGCACTTCGCGGTCGCGGAGCCAGGAGAAATACGCAGACAACTTCGAGAGGCAGCTGAGAGAGAAGAACAAGAGTTTTATGAATCAAAGGCCCCGCAGGAGTGGTTAGACGCGCTTACCCCTCTAGGAACTGACTCAAATAAGCCGTTCCTAGAAACGGCTCCCTATTTAATTGGAATTTTCGTCCAGAACTTCGGGATACTGCCTGATGGCAGACGGGTTAAGCACTACTATGCTACAGAATCAGTTGGAATCGCCACGGGCATTTTAATTTCGGCATTGCATCATGCTGGACTAGCCACTTTGACCCATACCCCCAGCCCGATGAGGTTTTTGAATCAAATTTTTCAGCGGCCTAAAAATGAACGTCCTTTTTTACTTCTCGTTACGGGACAACCGGATGAGAACGCTCTCGTACCAAAAATTGAAAGGCTGCCGCTTGAAAATATCTGTTCCACGGTTCGGTAAAACCCAACCGTTCCTTACTCACAAACACCGGGAATTATCTTCCAGAATCCTGTAGCATCTTCGAATGCCTTAGCTAGCTTAAGCACTCCAAGATCATCTCTGTATCTACCTACTATCTGAAGTCCCACCGGCAGGCCTTCCTCGGTAAATCCGCAAGGCACAGACACTGCCGGATGCCCAGTAGCTGTGATGTAGTAACACGATTTCATCCATGCAATGAAGTTCTCCATTTCCACCCCGTTAACTTCCGTTACCCACCTCTTTTTTACATCAAAAGGAGGTCTCTGACTCACCGGACATAGCAAGAATTCATGCTCTTCCATGAAATCATGCATTCGTTGAAACAACTCCATGCGTTTCATTTCGGCCCAGCCCACCTGGGGTCCGGTTAATTTCACGCCTTGTTCAATATCCCAGATCATAGTGTCCTTTAGCTTATCCCTGCTTGCCCGTAAGTGCTCACCCTGGTTGATTTCCCGTCCCCATCCCCTCCAGATAAGAAATAGTTCATTGGCATCTGTGAAATCCGGTTCTGTCTCCAAGACATTACATCCGATTTCATCAAAAACATGCTTCTGAGATTCCAAAACGGATGTGATTCGTGGATCGACAGGTAAGCCCCCTAGATCTTGGCTCCAGGCAATGTTCACCCCCTTGAAGTCCCGATGTAAGGATTTTAAGAATATCTCCCCTGGTTCGGTAATCGAAATAGGAACTCTGGAATCAGGTCCAGCAATAGCAGAAAGCAAAAGGGCACAATCTTCAATATTTCTAGCCATCGGTCCCTGAACAGAAATTGGGCTCCACCCAACCTTTGAAGGGAACACTGGTACCCTGCCTGGCGAAGGTCGAAACCCTACGACATTACAATAGTTGGCCGGATTTCTTAAAGCTCCTCCTGTGTCACTACCATCAGCCACAGGCAGCATCCTCGAAGCCAACGCCGCTGCCGCTCCTCCACTACTGCCCCCACATGTACGGGAGGTATCATAAGGGTTTAGTGTTTCTCCAAAAACCTCGTTGAATGTCTGGGAACCAGCGCCGAACTCAGGTGTGTTTGTCTTCCCGATCGTGATAGCACCCGCATCCTGCAAACGTTCCACAATCAAAGCATTGAAATTGGGTACGTTATCTGCATAAAGAGGCGAACCATATGTTGTCCGTATTCCCTTGGTGGGAACAAGATCCTTGTGAGCAATAGGCAACCCATGTAATACTCCGATATTGTCGCCCTTCGCTAACCTTGCATCTGCATCGTCAGCGCCTTTGAGCGCCCGTTCAACTTCTAGAGTGACTATGGCATTGACTTTAGGGTTGACTCGTTCAATCTGATCAAGATGAGCCTCCATGACTTCTCTGGCGGAGACCTGCTTGTTTCGCATAGCAGCGGTCATGTCAAAAGCACTCATATTTACAATGCGGGTAACTTTTTCTCTCTCAGACAAGGCCTACTCCACGGATCCAGTAAGAGCTTTTTCTTCAAATTCTTGTTCCGCTTTTTGCCAATCTGGAATCAGGAGTGCAGCCGGATTTTCCAATAATCCTATGCTCACGGCACCGCCTATACTCGCGACAATAGACACCATTAGCGCCCAGTCATATGATCCGAACAGATCAAATATTGGACCACCGACCCAACCCCCCAACGCCATACCGATCCCAGCTCCCAACATCTGAAACCCATGAGCTCCCCCCATCGGAGCATGCCCGAAATATCTTCTGTTGAGAATCGGAAATCCTCCGGTTTCACCACCATAGCCGACACCAAAGGTAACAGCAAAAATATAGAAAACCCCCGGTATTTCCGGAGCAAACAGAAGCAGAACAGGTGCCCCCTGAAATATATAAAACCCTGTCATGATTCTACGTACGCCGAATCGTTCACAAAGTATCGGTGTGGTCAATCTCGTGACGATACTCGAGACAGACATTACGGTGATAATAAGGGAAGCACCCACTAACGTGAGTCCTCCTTGTGTAGCCATGGGAATAATCCATATGAGAATAACCGCATGACCAACGCAACCTAGGAAGTGGATAGAACTCATGTTCCAATAGGCAGCGGTTTTCCTCATATGACCTTTGAATTCTTTTAGAAGTTCCAGGGGGGGCAGGCGATCGCTCAGAGGTGGATCATCAGCTTCAGTGCCATAAGCAACCACCGAAATATCCCCGGGTCTGTTACGGAACATGGCAATCATTATCAGCATCAAGGCAAACGAAGTCACTCCCAAAATGAGAAAAGATGCTTTCCAGCCAAGTACCTCCACCATATACGCTATTAGAGGTGTAGCTAAGGCAGGGCCTATTCCCCAAGATGCCATGACTAAACCCATAGCAATCCCAAGGTGCCTTCTAAACCAAACCATCGCAGCAGGAATTAGAGGTACCAGAAAAATCGCTTGCGCAACTCCAAGAACCAGGCCGTAGGTGATCCAGAAGTGCCAAAGTTCTGTTATGAATGCTGTCAAAATCATTCCCACTAGAAACAGAGAAGTCCCGAGTATCATGACCCTCTTGGCCCCGAAACGATCCCCGATATTACCAGCCCATGGTGAGACTAGGGCTGAGACAATGCTACATAGGGCATAAGTAAATCCAATACCGCCCTGACTCCACTGAAATTGTTGCTCCAAGGGATCAATGAAAACACCGAATGCCATTCGGATGGAAGTGCCTACTATCTGCATTCCGACGATTATTGCCACTATTACCCAAGCGTAATGCCAGTAGAAAGTACTATTTTTATTTCCTGAGGAAATGTTTTTCTCTTTAAACATAAAGGGCCTTTGGATTTAAAATCCCGATTTCATCGAGAAGTTAGTGAAGAGGACAGGCCCATATTGCTGCCTCTTCCCATTTATATGCCTCTCCGGGTAACGATCCCAATTCTGACGTCCTCGTTTCAACTCTTGACGACGCAGCCGCGGCAGCTAAATATACTGTCAATATTGCACTCACGAGACACACGAGTACAAACTGGAATGGAACTCCAAAAACACGTCTCACGCCAACACTGCTCAACCTTCCAACACAAAACTGCAGCAATTATAGTCAGAAAACGTCAAAATGTCCCAAGATTATTTCATGCATTATGAACGTTTTGTCCGGGCTTTTAGAAACATTTCTCACCGAAGGCTTCTAAAACATGAAAGCGTGGCCAGCATTTGATACCCTAGCGTCATCCTATCTAGGATATTCCCTTTATGAAGTCTAAATTGGAGGAAGACAGAAATGAGAACTAATTCCATCAGACAGAAGTTGAACGGAGATAAACCAACTCTTGGCACTCATATACACAGTGTTTGGCCCTCCGTAATAGAGGCTCTCGGCCATACAGGTATTTATGATTATGTAGAGTTTGTCGCAGAATACGGGCCTTCAGATCTTCACGACCTGGACAATATGTGCAGGGCGGCCGAGCTACATGGACTGGGAAGTATGTGTAAAATCGACCAAAGTTTAATGCCTTTTCTGGCCCAAAGAAGCATCGGGGCAGGATTCGAAAGTATTCTATTCACGGATGTCAGAAGCTTAGAAGAAGTAAGGGACTGCATTAAATCCGCCAGAGCAGATCATCCAGATCAAGGAGGACTGTACGGCGTCGCCACACGCAGAAACTCGTACATGGGCTACGGAGGTTCACAAGAATATGTCGACAGCCTGGCCGACGTTGTACTGGCTTTTATGATTGAGAAAAAAGGGGCCGTAGACAATCTGGAGGAGATTCTTTCTGAACCAGGTGTAGAAATGGTCCAGTGGGGTGGAGCAGATTTTTCGATGAATGTGGGAAAACCCAGGCAGATGAATGACCCAGAAATATCGGCAGCGAAAAAGAGGACTTTTGAGGTATCACTAAAAATGGGAGTTCCTCCACGTGCAGAAATAGGTTCGGCAGACGAAATGAAAGAATACCTGGATATGGGAGTGAAACACTTCTCCCTGGGAACAGACATATCCATTCTCCATTCCTTTTGGAAGGATGAGGGGGAAAGAGTATTACGGGCAATGGAAGGCGAATAAGAGAGCCGAGATTATCACACTCTAAATTGGGACAAACATGAATCTAGAACTTAAGGGCAAAAAAGCGATAGTAACAGGGGGCAGTCGAGGAATCGGAAAATCCGTTGCACTTTCGCTGGCTTCAGAGGGTGTGGATATTGGCATATGCTCTCGTTCCACAGAAAGCCTGTCAGCCACCGCCTCCGAAATAGCGCAACAGACAGGCCAGAACGTTTTTTATTCGGCCGCAGACACGACGGACACAGAATCGGTGGAATCCTTTATAAATTCAGCAGCGACTGAACTTGGTGGGATCGACATCCTGGTCAACAACGCGGCAGCCCCAGGGGGATTAGTGATGGGCCCCCTGGAAAGTGCTAACCCAGACGAATTGCTGTCGGATATCGATACTAAGGTAGTGGGATATCTGCGAGCCGCCAAAATCGTTGCTCCTTATATGAAACAACAGGGCTGGGGAAGAATAATAAACATCGGGGGCCTTGCGGCACGAAGCGCAGGAGCATTTAGTGGGATGCGAAATCTGGCTCTCACTCATTTTACAAAAACGCTTTCTAACGAACTTGGCCCCCACGGAATTACAGTAAATATAATCCACCCTGGAGCTACAAGGACGGAAAGAACTGGCCCAATGCAGAAATCACAGGCCAGAGAACAAAACCTAACAATGGAGGAAGTAGAAAGGAAGGCTGCAGCCGGAATTGACATCAGGCGTCTCGTCGAATCGGAGGAGATCGCCTATTTAACGACGTTTCTTGCGTCGCCCAAAGCTTCAGCTATCACAGGCGAGGCAATTGCAGCCGGGGGCGGAGTAGGTTCAGCAGTTTTCCAGTAATACGTTCAAGGAGAAGGACAGGACTATGTACACAACGGAACAATACGAAGGAATGATCGCAGAAACCATCACTCTCAAGGGCCATAACGGAGACGAGATACACACATACTACGCCCGGCCACAAGGGGCTGGTCCCTTCCCAGCCGTGGTAGTAATACACCATCTGCCCGGTTGGGATGAAATTTACCGAGATTTCACAAGAAAACTTGCTCACCATGGGTATCTTGCAATCTCACCCGACCTCTACTGCCGTGACGCGCACGGTGCCCCAGAAGATGTAGCGGCGGCTGTCAGAGCTGAAGGTGGGGCCCCTGACGACCGCGTCATGGGGGACGTGAACGCTGCGGCCGATTATGTGCTGTCATTGCCTTCATCAAACGGGAAAGTGGCTGTGTGGGGCACTTGCTCAGGAGGCCGACATGCATTCCTTGCGGGATGTAAACTAGAGGTATTCGACGCAGTGATCGAGTGCTGGGGAGGAAATGTGATTATGGGGGCCGACCAACTAACAGAGAAACACCCTGTATCGCCGAACGAATACACGTCGGATTTGAACGCTCCTCTACTTGGACTCTTCGGGGATTTAGATCAAAGCCCAACAGCTGAGCAGGTGAACCAGCATGAGGAAGAGCTCAAGGCGGCCGGAAAGGATTATGAATTTCATCGCTACCCGGAAGCAGGGCACGGTTTTTTTTACTACCATGCCCCTATATATCATCAGAGTTCAGCAGTAGATGGATGGGAGAAGATGTTTGACTTTCTCTCACGCCATCTTTCCTGATTCAACGAAACTTAGAGAAAGGAGTTCTCAAATGTGCACGATGATTTGCGAACGGGCAGCTATGGAAGGAAGTGGAAAAGGTCGTGAAGGCTGGTTTCCACTCAAGACAGCTAACGTGTCTTACGACCACCCTTTCAATGCGCCATGGGAATACTCAGTGAATATTGACTTCGTCAATGCGGACAAGGGTGTCGGAGCCAGGGTAGCTGTAGAACTCAGTCCAGAGTCAGCCAAGCTTCTCGCAGAGACAATATTTGCAGCGCTTCAAAGGGGAGAAGCGGACCCACAGATACAGGTGTCCGTCCTCTAAACGTCACTGTCTATGTCGTCTTTTCCAGCAGTTGGTCTGCTGAGAATGTACCATGTACCCACCAAGGCTAAAACAATGACCGGCACCTTGAACCATACGAGGTGGTAAGGAGCCAGCATTGAAACCAAGCTGAAAAGCCATATGCAACTTACGGATATAATTTTCGCCCTTGCAGGCATAGAACCGGTTTCAAGAAAACTTTTTACCGGTCGCCCAAACAACCTATGCTCCGTTACCCATTTGTACATACGTTGATTTGATCTCAAGAAGCATCCAGCAGCTAATATCAAAAAGATAGTCCCAGGAAGGCCGGGCAGAAAATACCCAGCAATACCCAGACACAGGAAAAGAAACCCTGAACAATATAGGATAAATATCCGGACTCGATTAATCATATAGCGATAAAATCAGTCCTTTCCGTGCCAAGAACTTTTATACATTCCAACAATCTAGACTAACACGCCCAAACTAGCTTTGCGCACTTAATATTGAATTGGAATATAAATAAGCTCCATAAATGCCACTAATAAACAATTTTTTAGTCATAAACTGAAAATTGCGAAGTAGCCATAATTATTGGAGGCTCGTCTGGTATGGGCCGATTTACGGTCGAACTTTTTGCCGAGAAAGGAACGAAGATTGTAATTGGAGAAAGAAGGAAAGCTCTGGGGGAACAAATTGCGGAATCTATTCGACAGGGCGGAGGGCAATCTGTTTTCATTCAAACAGATGTCGCGGGACCAGATCAAGTAGAGAGCTTGTGCAGCAAACGATAGTCACATTCACAGAAATAGACATCCTCTTCAATAATGTTGGAATGCACGATCCTGGTTACCATGACCCCCATGACGAAGACTTAAACATTTACGACCACGTTTTGAACGTGAATCTAAAAGGAGATTCTCTCTGCACAAAATATATGGTTCCACAGATGATAGAGAACAAGGGTGGTTCAATAATTAATAACTCATCAGTTTTAGACAGTAGCGCAACAGACAGTCCGTCAGCCTCATATCACGTCTCTAAAGGCGGATTGGCGATTCTAACAAAGAAGCCTGCTCTGTCATATGCGAAATTCAACATGAGGGTAAACAGTATCCAGCATGCTGCTATCGCTACTGAGATGTCTGGAATTCCTTGGAATGATTTAGAAAATTCAACAATAATTAGGTATCAGAAAGGAACTTCAACCGCTCCATTGAATGGGACATCCATATGATATGGCTTATGCAGCATTATTTTTTGCTTCAGACAAGTCGGCTTTTGTCGCGGGTGCAACACTTCTATTGGATAGTCGATCCAGCGCAAAGTTCTGACTTTCAGGAAACGAATTGCCGTTGGCATACCGAATCAAATCCGCAGTGATCGTAACAAAGGCTTTGGCTGTCTGTTTATTGTTGAATTTGGGTTCTATAATGCCCAGGTTGCCATGAGTACTAGAAAAAAGCCTAGCGAAACGCTTCCACAATGAGTCAGCCTGAGACTCCGAATGATGATTCTAAACACGGCTTCAAAGAGGATCGTGTGATTGCTCCCCAGCACCTCAAGCCTTGGTCTGCATTTGAATTTTCAGGATTTCGGATGATGTGGATATCTGGTCTATCGGCCTCAGTGACAATGCAAATGCGTAATCTCGGATTTGGGGTATGGCTGTATCAAGAAACAGGTTCCGGGGTAATGCTCGGTCTTCTTGGAGTCGTGCAGCTTTTTTCACAGATGCCGGCCACCCTATTTGGGGGAGCCTTCGCAGATTCTATGAACAGAAAAAAACTCATCTCTTCGACACAAGGATTCAGCTTCATATTAATCTCTCTGGCAACTCTACTGCTACTAGCTAGTCAACTTCGTCCGTGGCATATATATGCAATCGTATTGATATTAGGACTCACCAGTACACTTGGCGGACCAGCCCGATCAGCTATAACTGCAAATATAGTGCCCACCACTCACCTAATGCACGCCGTGACCTCTAATACAGCGACCTATCAGATAAGTTCTATACTCAGCCCGTTACTGTTTTCATTAACTTATGCCCTCATTGGCCTTCCAGCAGTGTTTGTTATCGGAGTTTGTACATCTCTTCCAGCCACTATCATGCCCCTTTTTGTGAAACTGGAATACGGAAAAGATGGATCTGAAGAACGAACAACAGCCCCAATGATGCGAAGGTTATGGGAAGGCTTTCAGTTTGTAAGAAATCATCCTATCTTGCCAGGACTGTACATAATGGACATTGGTGTCACAGTGGTTAGTTTCTACAGAGAAATCATGCCACTGATAGTAGATAGAATATTCAAACAGGGTGCCTGGGCGATAGGGCCTTTGACAGCGGCTAATTCTCTCGGGGGTGTTGCAGGTAGTTTCTTAGTACTTTTCATGGCCAACTTCAGAGCAAAAGGTATGCTGGTACTTTTTGCCACCGGAACTTACGCAATACTATTGTTTGGATTCGGATCTCTTCAATTCCTTCCCGACAACTCATTTCTCTTAATGGTGATCGGAGGGGCGATCATTTCAGGACTTGGGATGACCGATGCCATAGGAATGACAACAAGGCAGACGACGGTTCAATTAACCACTCCAGACAACATGCGAGGCCGTGCCGTGAGTTTTCATTCGTTCTGTGCCATGTCAGCTAACAATATCGGAACTTTTGAAGTCGGATATATGTCGTCAAGAATTGGCGCCGGTAATACCATGCTGCTCGGGGGAGCTGTTTCTGTGATTGTTGTGCTTGCAATCTGGCAGTTAATTTCCGGACTAAGAAATTACAGATATCCGTAAGATTTTTTATCTGATCGCGAGTCTCGGTTCGGGTCTTGCGGGTATTTGAGAAGAAATGGCTCTATTTTGTTCTTCCGAGGATAACCTGTTATACCTCTCTGCGGCATCAAGCACTCGTGGAAGAAGAGAAATTTCACCACAGCTCGGGGCAGTATGTATCGGTTGAGACAGTTGCCACCACAAGGCTGTATCTACCGACTCTTGAGATCTGAACGGATCGTACCAAGTACCGCAATCCGGGATCGTATTACCCCATCCTCCTCTAGCAAGCATTTTTATAGTTTGTATGCCAACATCTTTGGTAGAGCACATCTCGATTAATTCTTGAGCGTCACGCCTGTATTCAGGATTGCCGTACATCACTACATTCACAGGAAACATAACTGTGTCGAAATCAAATCTTCTCAAAGCCTCAAGGTGAGTTTTAGGAACAGTTGGTCCGTGTCCAGTAATACCGATCCATTTTGTAAGACCTTGATCTCTCATTTCTATAAGAGCCCGCAGGGCTCCATCGGAAGCGGTTACCTGGTCCAGCGTATCTAGGTCAATAACCGAATGGAGTTGAAAAAGATCAAAAGAATCGACATTCATACGCCGCATAATGTCTTCTATATTTTCCCACGCTTGATCCCGACTACGCATGGGAGTCTTTGATCCGAGAAACATTTTTTTTCGGATCTTCGGCATCCACGGAGCTATCCGCTCCATAGCATTTGCATAACCAGGAGCTATATCGATGTGATTGACCCCATAATCAAGGCACATATCTACGGCTCTGTCAGCCATTTCCTGATTCAATTTACCTATTGAATAAGATCCGAAGCTTACAACGGTGCTCTTGTGACCGGTCCGACCAAGCCTCCGCTTTTCCATTGATTAAAGCTCCTAAATATATCTGGTGAAGCGATTTTGAAAGGTAATATCAAGGTTGTGCTAGTATAACGCGGTGTTTTCGCGTCGAAGATATACCTCCACTGATTGAATCCTTCTGGAGCAAGTATTGTCGATATCGGTATCCGCCACTGAACTTGCTAACTATGCAGCAAGATATCCTTGTATGAGATGTGCCTGGGTGCGCATGCATGTAAAAGACCTGCCATATCACTCATTTCCCGGTATCTTTAGCACGATAGATACTTTCACCAAAAAAGTAATCACTTCACATTTTAATCAACACGGGTGTCTACCCCTCTGGATGAAAGAGATCGGAGATGTGATTAGATGTGTCGATCCGCCGGGTTGGAGAAAATTCCACAGAGAGGATGAACACACCGGGGTAACCGTAAGAGGGGAGGCCGACGCGATTTTCCAACTGGCAGGAGGTTCATACCTGATAGCAGATTATAAAACTTCTAGATACAACCCCGAACGCCTCTACGCTTTACGGTCTTATGAAATGCAATTAAATGCCTACGCCTGGATCGCCGAAAGCACAGGATTCAGTCCCGTCAATAGATTGGCACTTATTTTCATGGAGCCGGCCAGCGATATCAAAGATGCTAAATCACCAAATTCCATTGACGATGACGGGATACAACTCCGTTTCAATACACGAATTGTACCTGTCAAAAGAAGACCTGAAAGCATGATACCTCCGATTTTGGAGAAGGTAAGAGCCGTTGCCTGCATGTCTATTCCCCCCGCCCCAAGAAGCAGGTGCAGAGACTGCAATCATTTCGACGCTATGGTACTTAAGATGGCAAGAGGGAAATCAGATGGATTTTAGGGACTTAGATTTGGTCTCAAACTCAGAGACACACAGATTCGTATGGCTTGGTGTTTTTGGACATCCAGACGATGAAACATCCGCAAGTGCAGGCACGATGGTTAAATGGATAAAGAAAGGTGGCGAGGTCCACGTAGTCACAGCCACTGGTGGCGAGGAAGGTACCCTTGGTACTGGACAGATCGTAATCGAAAGGAATGATTTGGCCAGGGTTAGGGAGTTAGAACTAAAGAAAAACCTAGCTTTATATGGAGCGAACCCACCATTTATGCTCCGCTACCGTGATAAGGACCTTAACAAAGAAAATACTGAAATATTATCAAAGAAAGTTCTTGCTATTATGCAAAAGGTCGAACCTGACGTGGTGGTTACTTTTGGACCGAGCGGTATATCCAACCACCCCGACCACATAGCCATCCACGAAGCGACTGTTGTTGCATATAAGAATTATAGGGCTGCAGTAAACAAATCGGATAAGCCATTACTCCTTTATCCTGCCATCCCATCCGATATTGCTGATCTTTACGGCCTAGAATTGAGTGAAGAAGAAAAGCGGATGGACATAGTAATCGATATAGCCGAAACTATCGCGTTGAAAATCCAGGGGCTCAGAAACTACAGCAGTCAAGAAGATGCCCAAGAATTTGCGAAACGATTGTCCGAGAGAGATGATTCCACAGAGGGCTTCGCTGTCAGCCACGAAAACGACCACAACTGGCAGAATTCAAGAATCGTTTCTTATCTCAGATCTCTCTGATCAATCTACTCGAAATTTACCCTCTGATCCCGTCCGGAGAACGTCAACGCCAGAGCACCAATGACAAATATAGCGGCGGTTATTGCGAAAGCAGGTCCGTAACTTCCGGTTATATCAAAGCTTTGACCTGCGATTATTGGACCAGCAAAAAATGAAATCGCGTTGGTAATCGAGATAACTCCGAGTATTGATCCGAAGTGATTTAACCCGAATGAATCCATGATTATCAGCTGGTACAAAGCGCCGAACGCTCCTAAAAAGAACCCCATAAAAGGAACTACGAACCATATAGCAACTCCAGTTCCCGCATAAACAAGTAAAAATGCAAACACCGCTTGACCCACCAGGTCGATTATCAGTGAAATCTTAGAGCCGTATCGGTCTGCAAGGATCCCAAATATGAGTTTCCCAGCCATACCACAAGTAGCAAATAAACTAAGTGCAATTGCAGTTGAGACCTCTGGGATACCTTTATTGATCAAATGTGAGGATACTTGGGGTAAAAGAGCACTGTAGGTAAATGAACCGCACATCACTGATACCAGTATGGCGTAGAATTTCCTGGTTCTTAAAGCCTCCTCAAGTGTGTAGTCGGGTGATTTTGTCTCATTTTCATAAACCGAACCCTTCGCAATAAGTGGTGGACTTTTCACCACAAGCAGAATGTAGACCGATACAATCAGGCCGAATAAGCCAATAGCCGTATAGCCTATTCTCCAACTGTAGGCCGATATTATCAACGCCACAGTAGGTTGTATCGCCACGCCTCCAAAATTGTTCCCCATTGCAGTTATACCCAGGATCCTACCTCTGTTTCTTGGAAACCACTGTCCAATTAATTTACCTATGGGAAGCATGGCTCCTCCAACCATGGCGAACGATTGAATGGCGCCAAGTGCATACCAATGCCAAATATCGTTCATAATTGGACGGGCAAGATAACTAAAACCGAAAATCAACATGGAAATTGCCATAATTTTTCGCGCACCGTGCCGATCAATCATGGCGCCGAAAAAAGGTGATACAAACGAACCAAGCGCAACAAGTGAGAGTGAAAGCCCTATTTCAGTGCGGCTCCACCCAAATTCAGATTCTAAGGGCCCCACAAAATGACCAAATGAGTATTGCGATCCTCCCACTGTGGCCGAATAAGCTAAAAAGCAGGCTAGGGCGATCCCCCAGCCTCTGTGAACGCGGCTCATCATTCCTGAACCGCTTTCAGGTTCAGGCAAACTCTATAACTTCCAATGCTGTTTTCCCCAATACCCACTCAATTTCTTCTAAGGTTTCGAAGGCCGGATGATCCCGCGCTCCCACCAACGCATTGCGATACCCCTCTCTTCCACTGACAGGTGGATAGTCACTTCCCCACATCATGCGCCTCACCCCAAATGCCTCTTTAGCCATTTCCACCAGGGGTGGCATTGGGCCAAAAAAATCGTGATTGAAATCTTTTTGTAGAGCACTTGGACGATTCAATATTTCTCCAAGTCCATGGATTTTCAAAAACGTATTTGAAAATAGTGACAACTCCATAGCCTTCTTAAATAAGGTATACGGTGGTTTAGGCCCTTCACCGTTGCCAGGAAACGAGGCACTCTGTCCCCCGCCTGCCAGGTGTTCAATGATTATGGGTAGGTTCGGAAATTCTTTCACAATATCAGCAAACTCATCAGAGGCGAATTCATTCACACTCCCCATACAACTCACTAGCATCCCCAATTCATCCACCTTTCTCCAGATCGCAAGGGGGTCATCTCCCGAAGATCTTATACTGGGCGTAAGCCTCACTCCAATTGCACCGTTCTCTCTATGCCTTTCCAGTGTTCCCAGCGAATCCAAAGCACTCAAATCCACGATGACAACAACCGAAAATCTGCCCGGAAATCTCTCTAGGCACTCAAAGAGATAAGTATGATCGTAATGCCCATGTTCAGGCCTACCATGCTGAATCAGAACCGCTTTATCGACACCGTTAAGATGCATCTGGTGAACCAGCATTTCTACTGGTTCAAACCAGTTTGGACCCGCATGAGTGTGAGTATCTACTATGATCATGGTCTACTCCATAAAGGTTCTAATATTTGAGACCACCACTGCAGTATGAACAAGTGGTATATTGGCGACGCCCCTGGCCTCACACTGGACCTTTCGCATTGAACGGCGCAGAAACTAGATTAGTTTATAGACAGGAGAAGAAAATGCCAAAGTTTGTATTCATGCCACCTCAGGACGACCTCAAGAGGCAATTTTCTGACAGACTGGCAGACACGCTTCCGGAATACGAAGTTTATTCACCAGAAACTGACGAAGAAGCATTCGATTTGATACAAGACGCGGACGCAGCTATGGGATGGATACCACCTGAGACATTAGCCAATGCAGGAAAACTTCAATGGCTTCACAATCCCGACTCAGGTCCTTTTTTCGGCTACTACTACAAAGAGCTCTGCGAACATTCTTTAACGATTACAAATCCCAGAGGGATTTACTGGGATCACATCTCCCACCATATCATGATGTTCGTACTTGCATTGTCCAGGGGCTTACCTTGGTTTGAAAGCTCACGACGACAAAGGGTCTGGGGGAAAGAAGCAAGAAAAACCCCTTACATATTTCTGGGGGAAGCCACTGCTCTAATAAACGGAGTCGGGGGTATAGGCCACGAAACTGCCAGATTATGCATTGAACTTGGAATGAAAGTTATAGGTATTGATCCACGCCCCGAATATGAAGTACCTGGAGTGGAAATGCATGGCACCAGTCAGCTAGATTCACAGCTACCCCGTGCGGACTTCGTTATTTCAACAGTCCCGCACACCCCGGAAACAGAGCTGATGTTTAATTCAAAACGATTCAAACTTATGAAAAGCAATTCCTACTTCATTAATGTAGGCAGAGGTATGGTTTGCTCTATAGACGATCTCGCAGAAGCAATCGAGTCAGGCGAAATAGCAGGCTGCGGGTTGGATGTGTATGAGACGGAGCCTCTACCTGCCAGCCATAAGCTTTGGGGACTTGAAAACGTTCTCATGACCCCACATGTCGCTGTCGCCGATGCTGAAAATCTTCCGGACAGGCGTTTTAGAATCCTGCTAGATAACGCACGGAAGTTCCTTAATAATGAAGAATTGAACAATATAGTAGACAAAGAGACCTGGTATTAGTTGAGTGCATAGACCTTACATTAAATGAAGTAGAAGACGAGGGAAAAGTCATGACAGAGTTGAGGGCAAACAAAGTTAAACAAAGCCTCGCGGAGAGCAAAGTTGTGACCGTTCCAATGGGCCCAATGAGCTCGGAGCTTATTGAGCACTTCGGTCCGTTGGGATTCGATGCCCTTTGGCTTGAAGGAGAGCATGGCCCGGTTGACTTCGATAACATACCTGATCTGACCAGAGCCTGTGACTTGTGGGGAATGACTCCAATCGTAAGGGTGTACCAGAATGAGCCTGCCGTCATTTACCGAACCCTAGACTTAGGAGCGATGGGAGTTTGTGTGCCGCACATAAATACTAAATCTGAAGCGGAGTCAGTAGTACAAGCCTCCAAGTTTGCCCCAATGGGAATGAGAGGTTCATTTACAAGCAGGCAAGGTATAGGAGTGGAAAATTACTTCACAACCGCGAACGAGCAAACACTGTCGATAATACTTATCGAAGACATAATCGCAGTAAATAATCTGGACGAAATTCTAGAAGTGGAAAATATCGATATCTTTTATGTGGCTCCGGGAGATCTTGCGCAATCGATGGGTTTACCCGGCGGAGCCGGCACTCCAGAAGTTAACAAAGTGGTCGATGGAGCTTTAAGAAAAATTAGGGCTGCAGACCGTACTCCAGGTACTCTTGCGAGCCACCGAAGTATCTCTCATTACATTGATCTGGGGACGAGATTCTTTTCCTTCAGCTGGCTTCCATGGATTTCAGACGGTGCGGAACAAATGAGAGCGGCAGTAGAGGCAGCAAGTTAACCTACCATTCTAAAGATAGTATTAGGGTCTGATTCCTAAAGTAATAGTAAGTGACAAATATTGGCCATTCCTGTATACACCGACTGACCCAGTCGAACCAGGTCCGTTGGCATTCAGAAACGCGATCAGGCTATCTGTGTTTGTGATCGCTGTCCCACCCATGCTGACAATCACATCGCCTGGAGAAATCCCGGCATTTGCTGCTGGACCTCCCGTTAACACCCCGGCGATAACGACTCCGTAACCCACTGGTGAGCCATAGTATCCCGCTGTTCCTTGAATGACATTTGCGTGAGGGGCCAATCCTACGTAACCCGGTCCTGCTGGCTGAGGAATTGGTGTTGGGGATGCAGGAGATGATTGACCACTGCCTCCGAAACCGGAAGGCACAGGTCCACCTCCCGGAAAAGGTACCTGTCCTGGTTGACACGCCGGCAGATCTGCCATACCTGGCGGATAGGTATTCATCCCCGGCGGAGGGTTTGGCGGCTTGCACTGCGGCATCTGTCCTCCACCCATTCCCTGGCCAGGACCACCCTGACCCGGTTGAGGATCCGGACATGGCGGCAGATCCTGAACTTCCGGTGGGTGTGTTGTCATTCCGGCTGGGGGATTGGCAGGCCTGCACTGCGGCATCTGTCCTCCACCTGGTCCCGGAAAATCCGGCGAATTGCCGGATGTACACGGATCCAGTTCTGACCATTGGGGAGGATAGTCGGACATTCCTGTAGGGGGATTCGGAGGTAGGCAATTTGGGATCTGGCCACCTATAGGTTGACCGGAACCACCCGTTGCCCCCTGTTCTCCAGCAGATCCACCGAGTCCCTGGCCGCCACCCTGAGCGTAGTTAGAAGTTTCAGGTACCCCACTGTAGCAAAGAATAAAATAAGGGAATCCGATATCGCCGGAACCACTCATCTTCGTAGAGTGATAATGATAAATATCGCCTGACATTCCAAGAAGTGGAGAGCTTATACCATTGCACTGATCGAGATCTCCCAGACCTGGAACATATTCCCAATCCTCTATGCCACCGTAGCCATTCTTACCTTCCTTTAAACGATAGCTTGAGCGCATCTCCTTAAGATTACCTGAAACCCCATAGCCGAATGGTCCGTAAATCGGATAACCGTCGAAAGCGAATCCGATAACGGGCGATGGTGCATCTGACCGCACCAGATCCATCGTCCATTCGATCCAGCTCTTGCCCTGCTCTTCTGGATGCCAATGAACACAGTTACCGTCGAAGTGATAGTGAAAAACAGTACCAGCTGAATGGGCTCCGCATAGCCCCAGTACAATTTGCTGACGGTCTTCCTCATAATATCCATGATGGAATGCTACGGCGTCACCACCAGGACCGTCCTCCGGGCCGAAAAACGGAACCCCGTTCACTGATACAGCCACGGCCCCTCTTTCAGGGGCGTAGGTGACTGACCCCACGTTCTGGGGAAAAAGGGGTATTTTCCACTCGTAATCAATCTCCCCAGCGCAGCATCCCAGGGTCGATTCATAATCGTGATTAGGTATGCCGTTACTTGTCACAACAGCGAATTCATCAGTGTATTCAACCTCAACCACGCATCGGTTGTTTTCACTCTGGTTGGTGGTCAGATCGTCGAATCCTGGAACACTCCCGTTAGTACATAACCAAGCATTACGCATATACTCCGGCACCTCTTTAGGCAGAGAGTCCTTTGTGTCTGCTTCAGGAACAGGTGTAGGAGTTGCCGTTGGGGCAGGAGTTGCAGTTGGAGGCGATGATGCTGGATCTGATGCGATCACAATACTCTGGGAGGAGGTAGTAGGCGGAACTGGCGCGGACACTACCGCTGGTATAGATGTAGCAGTCAGTGTAGGAGTCCGAAAGTTGGTAGGAGTTGGGGTAAAGGACAGTAGCCCCACGAGAGAAGAAGTTGAAGCTACAATTGGCGTTACTGTTGGAAGCTCAACAGCTATTTTTGTTGGCAATGGCGTCAAGGTGGAAGTCACTGTTCGGGCTAGTAGCTTTACAGCAGTCTGAAGTGAGTCATTTCCGGGAATAGAAGTGATGGTGGGTGATGGTGTGTAGGTAGGTGTGATGGTGGGTGATGGTGTGTAGGTAGGTGAAGATAACGGAGTATTAAAAGAAGCAGGATTTTCGGGAAGGGCGAAACTAACCATCCGAGAAAACCTGTCGATCCTGAAATTATGGGATCCGTATCCGACCGTAGCCCGGAAATCTATAGCCACTGTCTCACCGGCCGGAATAGTCACTGTCTGTGAAGAATGTACTTGCGAATCGATCCACAGGCTTAAGGATCTGTCGACGGGATAGGATTCAGAATTCTCAACTTCGGCCAGTGCAGACATATAAGCGCCTCCGGACACTGCTGCCGTCGCAAACACCACATTCGATACAGGAACAAGAGGTTTTATCGAGGGGGAGCCGGAAATTGACCATTCAGAAAACCCAGACACTGGAACCGAATATTGAATATGAGTTTCGTCTTCAGTGAGATACTTCGCCGTAACGGGTTGCCACGATCCAATGCTTTCATTGAATCTACTAAATTCCACTGACCATCTATGTAGACCACTTCCTTCCAGCCAGCTCTTTTCTACGCCAAAGGCCACTCTAGCAACCATCACATCATCGTTATCAAAGTCAGCCGGATTCAATTTCACATAGCTGTGGACGGTGCGCCCTTCTCGGGCGTCGGGCACTTCAGGTTCAAGTCTAGAAATCTCGATTTCGGCATCCTCTGGTGCTTGATCAAATCGAGTTAGGATTCCCGAAATTGGTACATCGTCGTCAGAGGAAAGGGAGACTTTCCACTCAGGTCCACCTAAGATATCTCCTCCAGTCTCAGGTACGACCTCCGGCATCCAAGCGTCAGACGATATTTGCTCCCCCAACAAAGACAAAGCCACAGGGTCAAAAAAGGTGCCACTGACTAAAGCTTTCGCCGTAGCAGCCGGGTCCAGCGCCGAACTTCGAACCAGTGCATCGCTGACTGAACCCGAGTCAACCTTGAGTGACGCCGAGATGGCCGCCCCCGTGACTTCAGGAGCATTAGCAGCAGCTATGGCGAACGCTACGCCTGTCTTTTGGGGATCTGTAATCGCACAATCAGCGAGCACTGCTCCCAGCGATTCTGAATCTTCTTGTGCACCTACTACTATTATGTCAGCTGCGGTCTTTGTATCTTTATCCATGACCAAAGATATGATTTTGCCAACAGCTCTCGTGTTATATCTGGCAGCCGAAGCAAGAGCAATCCCCATCGATGATACGTCCTTTCGAGCTGCCTCAAGTACTACATCTCCGAGTGCCGCGGAGTCATTAGGATCTACAGCCACAATTATCTTAGCTACGGATTGGGCGTCCTGCCTTGCAGCAGACGCAAGAGAAGAAGCTGCAACTAGCATATCTTTTCTTGAAGCAGCGACTATGCCAAGTCCCGCATTCCGCGAATTCGCATTTGCAGCTTGAACAAGGTCATCCCCGGCTTTTTCAGAATCGGTGGCAGCTTTAGACAGCCAACTATCTTGAGAAAAGTCCGATGGCGAAACTCCTGTTTTATTGAAAATGCCGCAAGAGAGACCAAAGGCACAGACAACAACGAGAATGGCTAGGCTGGTATTTTTTCCGAATCTAGCGACGCTTATTGTCAACTAACAACCTCTCCCTCTTTCAAACCCAGCGAACCATTTACGGAACACCAGTCGATTTATCTAACTGAGCACTCCTTCAATGTATAAACATATTATCATTATTTTTTCCTGCGTTCCCGGGAGCTCTCTTAGAACGCGAAAATACGGCCCGTAAAAAAGTTCTCTGGTTTAAAAAAGGCCTCTCTTTTACGTAAAAATCCGTAGCTACAAAAATCCAATTTCATCGGTCATCGGAAGAGGTAATTCTCGATGAAATCTTCAGTTCACACAGTTAGCGAGGTTATTCCTTTTTTTTGCTCGGCACGAAATGGTCCCACATACGTGAGGCCAGTTCCAAACTGACATCAATGTCTCGCTTTAGCAAATAACGTTGCGAAACGAGTTCCTCAGCCTTCACTCTCACTTTGTCCAGGTAGTCTTTTCGGTCTAAATATCTCTCTTCGATAGATGGCCGAATGTCGTCCACCTCTCTCCTCTGGAGTTCGGTAAGGTAAAACGGTATCGTTCCGCCAGCATACATAAGTAATTGAGATTCCCCTCCGATATCTGAATGCCGAAGAGTCCAACCTGTGTGAGTGGCAAGAGGAACGGAGATTTCAGGAGCGACTATTCCCCCTGTTTCATTTCCATCCGCATTCACTGACGGCACGAGTCCTCCATACGCGCCACCTATCTCAGGGGGAAGCATCGACGGATGTTCGTTGCCATCTTCAGGCAGAAATCCTCTACGCCTTGGTATAGCGTGCCTTTCAGGGTAATGAGCGCCGGGAATCTTGCTAAACAAATCAACGAGTCTTGACGGGTGTATTAGTGTGCCATCGTCTATCCTAGGATGGCTTGATGACGGTGGTTCTATACCCTTGCGAACCCAATTATCCAAATTGACGAGGCATCCCCTCAGGAAAGGTGAGTAATCTATTACGCTGCGCACATTTTGGGACTTCTCTAAGTCGGATCCAGCTATTACTATGCCGTTATCTGTCGGCGGCCAAATACCCAACCCGTGCTCGGTGCCTGCAAAGTGATACACACGAGTGTTATCACCTTGCTCAATATCCCTTTTACCATCCGGATCCGTATGGATGAGTGAGGCATCTCCTCTGTGGTACTCAGCCGATGTGTTCGTGTATATAACCTTGACAGGGCATTTACGCTCGTCGAATCTGCTATGAAGAGAGCCGGTCTCTTCAGTTTCCGGGTCTGTCTGGGATACCGCCGCAAATGGGAATAATTGATGCATCGTGTTGTTTCGGTCTTTTGAATTTTGACCAAAGCGTTGGTTGAACTCGCCCCTGTTGCCCCCAGCCACATTGGCAATAATTCCATCCAACGTCTCTCTCCCCTGATCATCAAGGTTGAAGTCGTTATACACGAAAGTCCGAAGTAATCTACCTGTTTGTGATCTTCCGTAGGCATAGGCATACTCTATCCCTTCAACCGGTGAAGGAACGTCGTCGCTACCATGCTTGACCCAGGAGACACAATCTCTCAGCGCCGCAAAGCTCAAGCCTATAACAGGAGCCCCCACAGTCGTATAAACAACTTGGTAAAGCCTCCCTTTTTTAAAGCCCTTCTTCGAACAAATATAAGATGGATCAGCATGGTGCGTACCATCGTCATCTATCCTTCCAAATCTCCAATCATCTCGAGGCATTGTTTCCGGATTACCATCCGGCATATCCCTTATCTCTACCAATGCCTCGGATTCGTACATATCCGCTGCGTCACATGGTTTGTGATTCTTGTCGGAAAGCAAGAAGTTATTCGTGTCCTCCGGAGACTGTAACTGCATATAAACCTTGCCACGAAGCCTAGCCCCAGAGGAGTCTAACGCCTCAGGACCGGTCATCGTAATCAGGGCGTTTTGAGGAGGGGCATCCACTTGCCAACCGCAAGCCACGATCACATAACCCATCTCCATCAGAAATCCGTCACCCAGATCGACTTCAGCGTCAATAGGAGTGCTGTTTTCGATTTGAAGCCGCGGAGCCCTGTTGAAATTTGGAAGGGCAACTCTGTTACCTCTATTCACAACATCAAGTACCATCCTACCGGATATCCTTGAAAGATCTACAGGCCTAATGATTGAAATATCTGAGGAAAATTCGACCCTGGATTGTATGTTTCGTGGAGCACGTTCCACATCAGTTATACCTTCGTTCGCTGAGTGCTCTGGATCCACAGCAAATTTAAGTGTTCCTCGCACCTCTTCATAAGGCCCTACATCACCAAATGACTTCCCATCAGCGAGAGTCCTACGGAAAACAGTTTCAAATTCAGTGACTGACATTTCTAGTTCTCTCCTCTATGTGAGTTGTATACACTTTACGAAATCCCTCCTTGATAGTCAGATAGATACTCCTAGAGAATATATTTGAGGCAATCTTAAGATTCGGGAGAAAGTAATGCCGAAATTCGTAACATTTGGCGAAACTATGGTCCAGTATAACGCTAAATATCTTGGTCCATACGATCCTAAAGGGGATCACATCTCAGATGTTGCTGGAGCAGAATCAAACGTCGCGTTAAATCTCAGTCGCATTTCCAAAGGGTCTATCGACGCACTCTGGATCAGCCGTCTAGGTAACGACAAAGCAGGGAAACTGGTCGCAGACACTATTTCACAACTGATAAACATTTCAGCACCTATTCAGATACGTGGAAAAACCGGTATATCGTTTCTAAATCACTACGAAGACGACAGTCATGTCAAGGAATATCAGAGAGCTGGAAGTGCCGCAAGTATGCTCAGCTTCGAAGATGTGGAATCCCATTTACCAGGATCAGACCTCCTTCACGTCACTGGTATTACCCCGGCACTGAGCGCATCTTGCAGAGATGCTACTCTAAAATCAATGGAAAGATGCTTGGAACTCAATATTCCTGTCTGTCTGGACGTGAACTACCGGGATCAACTATGGAATCCAGACGAGGCAAAAGCCGTTCTAAACAGGATGATCAGCCTGTCAACGATTTTCAAACTTGGCCATGACGAGGCCGAAGCAATTTGGTCGGAGGGCCTGTCTGCCGAAGAATATGCAAGAAATTTTCATCAGGGACCGGAAACGGTAACTATAGTAACTAGCGGAGCTTCGGGAGCAATTCTATTTGATGGTGAAAATCTAATCGAGGAACCCAGCATTGAAGTCCGCGTAGTGGATCCCGTTGGAGCAGGTGATGCATTTGTAGCCGGGTTTATTGGAACTCTGTTTAATGACGAATCTACGCCCATGGTGGCTTTGTCGCAGTCCCCGGAAAAACGGAAGGCTATTTTTAAGCGAGCCATTCGAGTCGCAAATATTTGTGGCTCTTTAACTTGTACCAGAAGAGGGGATACTTCCGCAATGCCGAACATGCCAGAGGTAGAACATTACCTAGGAGGTACCTAAGACGGAATTAGGTGGCGTGTTATGGCCTCAGCGAATAAGATTTAGCGGGCTCTCAAGAAACTCAAATTGTAAAGAAACTTTTCAAAAAAGGAGAACCATGTACAGGATAAGACGTGTTTACAGGACAAAGCCAGGTGAGGCAGGGAACGTAGCAAAGCTGGTCTATCAGCAGGCAAAGATATACCGCGATACTGGCCACAGGGGAGATTTCACAGTTTCCTATAACGGGTACACACTGCCCGGAGAGCAAAACATAGTGATACTTGAGTGGACTGACGACAAGATAATGTCTCCAGGCAGACAGGGAAACAACATCCCGTCGGAGGCAATGGAAGCAGGGGCGAAATACCGACCGCTGCTGGAAGCTCAACATATAGAGTTTTATGAAATGGTTGATCCCGGGAGTATGGGTGACTCATGATCAAATCCAAATGATCAGCCGAGAAAAATTTGAATCGGGCAAACTAGGTCCCGACTTTGTAGCGGCACCTGACGGTTCAGAAATTCGTGTGTTGCACGTTCTCAATGGAGGTGGCCTTTCAGAATGCACCCTTCCCGTCAACGGAGTATCTTCAGCTATTACCCACAAAACTGTTGAAGAGATCTGGTTTATCACCCATGGGTCAGGCCAGATCTGGCGTCTCCAAGACAGCGTGCAAAAGATAACTGATTTGGAGCCGGGGGTCTCCCTGTCGATACCATTGGGCACGCACTTCCAGTTCCGTAATACAGGTGATGTTCCGCTGCGATTTGTCATATCAACAATGCCGCAATGGCCTGGTAATCAAGAAGCCGTCCAAGTCGAAGGTATGTGGCCGGTATCCTCGAAAAACCACTAATGAAAGGTGAAGATATGAAGGAAGCATTTGACATATAAGTGGAGACATTTCGAGATATCCTTCTTGAACATTCGGCGGTAGAACATATTGCTACAGGATTTGGATTCACAGAGGGCCCGGTATGGAAAGACCACGGACTCTTGTTCTCTGATATACCTAACAGTAGGATCGCCCGACTCACCTTGTCTGAAGAGGGCTCCAGTATCACCAGCTTCCGATACCCAAGCGGAAACTCAAACGGCCTGACCCTTGATCTTGATGGGAATCTCGTCACCTGTGAACACACGAATCGTAGAGTATCTCTGACAGATTCCTCAGGAGAAGTGCGCTCCCTAGCAACCCGTTATAAAGGGAAGAGATTAAACAGCCCCAACGACGCAGCAGTTAAATCTGACGGCTGGGTATATTTTACTGATCCGCCATATGGGCTTATGGGAATGAGACAGGGAAAGGAACTCCCGTTTAATGGTGTTTTTCGAGTAAACGCGGAGGGCTCGAAACTTGAACTCCTCATAGAAAACATGGAGGGCCCAAACGGAATCGCATTCTCTCCTGACGAAAAGCAACTTTATGTCGCTGACTCTCGAGAAAAATTTATTAATGTCTATGATCTAAACGAAGAAGGTTATCCAGAAAACGGGAGAGAATTTTTCAATCTAGATATAGGTGAAGAGGGCGTTCCGGATGGGATGAAAGTTGATACGGATGGTAGGGTATATTCGTCTGGTCCAGGTGGAATATGGGTATTCGAACCCTCGGGAAATGAGGGGACAGGAATACTCCTAGGAAAAATATTAGTCCCGGAAATACCCGCGAACTGTGGATGGGGTGAAGACAGCAAAACATTATTCATAACGGCAAGAACGGGATTGTACAAAATCAGACTTGCCTCCAAGGGGACGCCTGTAGGTCCCCGGTAAAAATACCACTATCTTCACTTAAACAGTCGTCAATGATGGAGTGAAATGACCATGACAAGTTTCGACATTGCTATATCCGGCGGGCGGGTGATGGATCCTGACACGGGGATGGATAACGTCACTAACGTTGGAATCATCAACGGAAAGATCGCGGAAATCAGCCAATCTGAATTGCTCGCAGAGGAGATCATCAATGCTTCAGGACAAATAGTCTGTCCCGGATTCATAGACCTTCACTGCCATCCTCAAGACACAGAGATATTTGAAGTACAGGCTCGAGACGGGGTTACCACCACTTTGGAGCTGGAAGTAGGTACAGGTGACATCGAAGAATTTTACGGTAGATGGGAAGGAAAAGCGGCGATCAACTTCGGAGCAAGTATAGGACATATCCCAGTCCGAATGAAGGTAATGAAAGATCCGGGAGTCTTTTTGCCATCTGGGGATGCAGGAAGAAGAGAGGCAAACAATCGGGAAATCTCTGATATGAAATCTCTTATCAGACACGGATTGAACGAGGGCGCATTAGCTGTAGGTTTCGGCCTGGACTATACGAGGGCTGCGAGCCGATGGGAAGTGATCGAGATGTTTAAAGTTGCAGCCGAATACAAGGCCTCCTGTCATGTCCATCTCAGGGGAAAGGGTCACAAAGGGCCTTCAAACTCTATAGAAGCTATGGAAGAAGTGATTGCCGCAGCTGCCATAACTGGCGCTTCGTTGCACGTAGTCCACTTGAACAGTACCGGTATGAAGGCGGTCCCAGAGTTACTAGAGATGATAACCGGCGCCCGACAGCGTGGCTTGGATGTGACAACTGAATGTTATCCGTATACAGCCGGCATGACGAAAATTGAGTCTGCACTATTCGATGAAGGATGGCAGGAACATTATGGGATCGACTATGACAAGCTTATGTGGCCTGACACAGGAGAGTACCTGAACGCCACCACTTTCTCCAGGTACAGGGAGGCGGGAGGATGGGTAATCGCTTTCTCAACACCTGAAGAATCCATGACCGCAGCAATACAAAGCCCTCTCACAATGATTGCGACTGACAGCATAATAGAGAAAGGAAAGGGCCACCCAAGAACAGCGGGTTCATATACTAAAGTGCTCGGTGACTACGTTCGAGAGAGGGGATATTTAGACCTGATGGAGGCGATCTCCAAGATGACCATAATGCCCGCGAGGCGGTTAGAGGAAAGGGCCCCGGCGTTTTCTAATAAGGGTCGTATTCAGGTAGGGGCTGACGCAGATATTACAGTCTTCAATCCGGACACAGTAATAGACACCTCTACATACACGAACCCCACGACTCCACCGATTGGAATGAATTATGTACTGGTTAATGGGGTTCCCGTCGTTTCACATGGAAGCCTAGAAGAAGGTGCGCTACCCGGCAAAGGCGTTATGGCACCCACAAAAGGAGAGTGACCGTGTCTGTATATTCAATAAGCAGCATTACAGTAAAAGACTGGGATACATATCGCGAATATATGAAACATGTACCAGAAATTATTGAGAAATACGGAGGCAGATATCTAGTCCGAGGGGGCGATATCATCTCTGACGATACGAGCTGGCAGCCGCAGCGAGTAGTAATATTAGAATTCCCCGACTTAGCCCAAATGAAGGCCTTTAGGGATTCAGATGAATACAAGCCAGTCGCAGAGCTCAGACACAAGGCAGCAGATACGGAGGGATTCGTTGTTACCGGCTTTGACGGTTAAATACTTCAGTTACTCCCAAATCACTGAATAACAGGTAGACCTATTAATAACCTTTTACCAAAATCATAGAATTCAACAGACAACTCTATGTTAGTGGAACCCAGACCTGCCAAGCCACGAAGTCCGAGTATTTCAGACGCAAATCTACCACCTTCTTGAATTGAAAATTTCGCGTCCATTCTCATGACCTCATAGGTACCCGAAGCTATTTGCAGTTGGAGCTCAAGATCCTTCAGGGTAAAAGGCGTCGGGCTATTTCCGGCCCCTAAAAGACCGAGTAAAGTCCATCCTTTAGAGCCCTCGGCGAGGGCCAATATATATCCACCCGTGTCATTATCTTCCTTGTTCTGGACCTCATCATCGTAGGGAAGGTTCAGAATATCTGCGCCCCCTGACTGCCAGAAGGCAGAGGTTATAAGACCCGCGGGAGGACCTGTAGTTTTTGCCCATGTCCCAGACAACGAATCTTTCATAAAGAAGTCAGGTCCATCCTGAACAGAGTCAATAGCAATCTTCATACCCATCAAAGTAGTCTCAAATTTAGAATAGGCACGAGGTACATCTACTCCACCAACTGTGTCGAGAGGAACACGGACTGGTACGCCTCCAGCGTCCAACACCGCCTCGCCGGAAAGAGCGTAACTGTAGGCTTCTGCACCAGACATCACGTCACGAACTTTCTCTAGCAATAGCTCAATATCAGGCGACTTATGATTCGACTTTCCTGACACCGAACCTGTGGACTGCGGCAATAGTGTCGAAACCCCTGGGCCTGCCGTAGCGGTTGGCATTGAAGTAGGTACAGGCGATGGAGATGGCGTCTCCGTTGGGGTGGGTACTGGTGTGGGAGTGGAAGTAGGTGAAGGGAAGGGAGTAGAAGTAGGTGAAGCTGTGGCGGTAGGATCCCAAGTTGAAAAATAGATAGGCGCCAACCCTGTCGCTTCCTCCTCAGGTTCGGAACTACATGCTCCAAAGCAAATAAAGATTACGACGAGGACCACCATGTAGTGTTTTCTACTCATGTCTCCGATTAAACCACAGGACCAACATTATCGCCCGTCTTCCAGAAGTCATCCTATCTAAAAAATTTAATTCAAATCGTTTCCGGATTCAGGCAGGCCGGCATCTTTTCTCCCCGAAGTCTCGCGATGACGTTATCAGCGGCCATCAGGCCCATTCTCCTTAACGTGGCCGCACTAGCGCTAGCGATGTGAGGTGTAATCAAGACATTCTCCATAAATATCAAAGGATCATCCTTTGATATTGGCTCAGGAGAAGTGACATCCAGAGCCGCACCGGCGATTTGACCCTCATGGAGGGATTTCCTCAATGCATCAGGATCAACCGTTCCCCCCCGAGAAGTATTGATGAGGAAGGCTTCAGGTTTCATCGCGGCCAGTTCAGATTCACCAATGAATCCTTGGGTATCCGGTCCGAGCGGTACGTGAACTGAGACATAATCGGACCTGGCAAGTAAATCTTCAAGCTCAGGAATCCACTTCACTCCAAACTCATCCTCCATCTCGGGTTTTCTTGTTCGGGAAAAATATAAAATATCCATATCGAATCCAGTCGCTCTTTTAGCTACTGCTGTTCCGATGAGTCCTAACCCAATCAAGCCTAATGTCTTTCCATAAACATCAGTTCCCAAATAGGGGGTTTGGTCAAATATTTTCCATTCGCCGGCTATTACTTTTCTGTTAGATCTTGAGACCTGTCTAGCCAGTGACAGTATTAGTCCCATAGTAAAATCAGCACACGATTCATGCAAAATACCAGGTGTGTTACCGATTGCGATTCCCTTAGCAGTAGCGGCATTTATGTCGATATTGTCATAACCGATGGCCCGTGTCCCAACGACCTTAAGTTTTTCGGCAGCTGCAAATACTTCCGAATCCATGACATCATTTGACTCAATCATCATCCCGTCGCATTCCCGCGCCTTCTCTATCATCAATTTCATAGGCGGGGGCGTAGGTTCCTCCCAGACTTCTACTTCGAATTCATTCTGAAGCCTCTCGATTGCGTCCGGCACGATAATTCTTGTCACGTAGATCTTCATTTCGTCCAAGCTTCCAACTCCAATTTATTTCAATCTGAATTTTGTGGGGAAAATGGAAATTGATTATACCAATGGTGTGCAGCTAGTCAGGATAATCATAAAGACATAAGTACAAATCGATAAAAGCGTAAATAAAATTAGCGGTATAGAATCCTCCAGGTTACAACTCCAACATGAAAAATTCGAATATATATATTCCATCCAAAGGATTTGAATAGGTATTCCATCAATTTAGAAGCAACTTCTGATCAAATCGGCCCCTACAAATGGGTGATGCTCGGCGGCGTCTGGCTGGCCTATTTTTCATTTGGGATTGTACAGGGAGGCATACCTCCACTTATAGGACCAGTAAGCGAGGATTTGGGGTTCAGTCGCTCATCCATGGGTACGCTACTCGGCGCGTGGCCAGTGGTCTACATCGCTGTTGCGGTACCCGCGGGAGCACTTATCGATCGGTTCAGTCTGAAATTGACAATAGCTATCGGAATAACCTTAATCGCCATGTCAGGTCTATTAAGGGCGGTGGCATCAGATTATTCAACCATGTTAATAGCGGTAATGGTTTTTGGTCTTGGAGGTCCGTTTGTTTCTATAGGTGCCCCCAAGCTCATAAGTATCTGGTTTGACTACAAACAAAGGGGTAGAGCGATGGGTATTTACCTCACAGCTCCCGCCCTGGGAAGAATATTAATACTTGCAATATCAAACAGCATATTGATGCCTTTATTCGACTACAGTTGGAGATGGACACTATCTATAGTAGCCGCAGCAGCCTTAGCTTCAGTAGTGATTTGGCTATGTGTAGCCAGAGAAGATCCCTACCATAAATCAGAGGGCGGGGGCAAGAATCTACTAGGCAGCATGAGGATTTTTCCAGAGCTTATGAAAAATAGGCTTATCCGAATTATTCTCCTCATCGTTCTTGGAATGTTCCTTTTTAACCACGGAACTAATAACTGGTTGCCAGAAATTCTTTCAGACAAAGGTATGTCGCCTTCAAGAGCAGGTCTACTTGCAGCGATCCCTGTTGCGATGGGAGCTGTTGGAGCCGTGACGATTCCACAGATAGCCACACCAAACCGGAGAAGATTCATCTTGTCACTAGGGTTTTTTATCACGGCCCTAGCTTCATTGGCTCTGATTAGGACAGAAGGACATTTACTTCTTTCAGCGCTCATCTTGTTAGGGATTTCATCCAGGGGGATTATGCCGGTAATCATGCTAATTCTCATAGACTACGTCGGGCCGAAACGGACCGGTGCGGCCGGGGGACTCTATTTCACCTTCGGAGAAATAGGTGGTGTAATAGGCCCAATATTTTTAGGAGTATCATCTGATCTAATAGGGGGGTTTGGGAAAGGGATACTCCTGTTGGGTAGTATGTGTTTTCTCTTGGGAGTAATAGCGTTGACTCTTAAACCTACAGCACAAAATTTACTTATAGGGGATAACTACGAAAACTAAAGACAGGATTCGATGGATTTACACGTCCAGCAGTGACGAATAATTAATAGAAAGATAAAAAGTATAGGCGCCGGAATATAACGCCGATCTTGCCAACAGTTACAGATACACCTCCCCACGAATAGCATTAGAAGATTTGGCAAAATTCGTAGACAAAAATGCCAGAATCCTCGATGTCAGGGCCGGAACACAATTAGTATGGGTAGAACTCAACAATCTTGGATTCACAAATATTGAAGCTGGCGATATGTCGGAGAGAATGCTGAAGGAACCAATAAGAAAGGTGTATATTCCAGACTGAGAACGATATTGCTAGGCCCTGATAGGGGACTGGAGGGTGTAGGGTAGGACACTGCGATCTGTATTGGAACGTTTACTATTGTTCACGCTCCTAAAGAATCGCTTCTACAGTTTCCTAAGGCGATTCGACCATACGGTCATATAGTATTTACTTTGCGATCAGTTATTCTTGAGAAGGGCGGATGTGGTTATTACTTGAGAAACAAGGTGGAATCAGAAGCGAGGACCGAAGATGAGGTGTCAGAGAATCGCCAAGCTCTCCGTTTGGAAGAACCAGATGCTCTACACAGGGTCTAGGCTGGCAAAAAGTTGCTTTAGCCAGAACTAATCATAGTTATAATTTCCCTGTAAGTAGGCACATTATGCGATTTAAAAATTTCTCCGCCGTCACGGTCAAACAGAATGAACGAGGGTACAGAACCTGTCTTATATTCATTCCTGAGCTCCCCACCGAGTGCAGTATGAACATCGACTCTTATTACGATGCAGGTATTGCCGAGTCGGTCCTCTAACCTGTCAACTACAGATTTGGTGGAAAGACATCCCAATCAATAATCTGAGTAAAGCTCCAAAAGAATAGGTTTCCCCAATGCAAGTTGTTCGTTCCAATCCTTCTGAGTTTCGACCGCTATATGCCGAAATGACTGATACTGTTGAAAGACGACCAAACCAATCAACATTATCAATAGAGTAAAAACGGCGCCCTTCCAAGGCATAATCCGCGAGGCAACCACCCAACAGATTGGCAGCATCAAGCCCGCTATCACAACCAAAGAATACTGATTCAGCAGTGAATACATCCGATACTCAGGACGGGCCTCAGAATGTGGCTTGAAGGGGTTTCAATAAGAAAAAAGAAACGGGCCGTCTAAAAGACAGCCCGTAGTCAATAAAGAAAGTGGAGTCTAATCCGCTGCCGCCATATCATGGCCACAGCACATGGGAGATTTGATCTTCCCACATCCGTTACTGCACTCTGCGACGCCCACTGTCGTACCATCGTCTTTCTCGATATTAACGTGTGTCAGTTCCGTTCCACATTTTCCACACGTGATAGCGTGCACTTCCATTCCACAATCACCACAGCTGTAATTCGGCATGCGTATTCTCCTTTAGTCCCATTCGCCGATAACAAAATCTTACCCGTTCCTAAACGGTAGGCCAAAGTCTATCCGCCAATTCGATCGACTGTCAATTGAGAGGACTTGAGAAAGTCGGTCCCTCATCAAAGCAAGTTAACTTATATGAGAGTACCAATGAACTCATTTATGGGGCGGACGCGCCAAAGCAAAGCAAAGGCACGATAAAGCCAAAAATCCGAGTATTATTTGGAAGGCCAGATCATAGCTACCTTTCGCGTCAAAGACCGCACCGGCTAATAGGGGACCGAAGATCCCCGGAATTATCACTCCCTGCCTGATCATGCCACTTATTGAACCATAGTTCTTAAGGCCAAACATCTCGGTTACGGCCAGGGGTCCAAGTGTGCCAATTCCACCCATGCCCAAACCAAAAACTGACAAGAAAACAAAAACTAAAGGAAAATTTCTCTCGGCGAGAAACAGAAATCCTGCTATCCCCACCAACTGAATACCTACTACTAAGGCATAAGACCACCTGGCAGTTATGGCTTCACTGACCCTACCGAATACTATCTTCGAGGTGACGCCGAAGAAAGCAAGTATGGAAAGAGAGGCTCCAATCTGGCCTGGTGAAAATTCAATATCCTGTAGGTGTGCCGCCAGTTGAGTCACAAGGGTGGTCCTAACAAACTGCTGGAGAGTCATTCCAGCGCCTATAAACCAGAAGGCTCGCGTTCTTACACTTTGACTAACGGAAAGTCCGTCTATAATCTGAGCCACGGCGGCAGCGGCAGTCCCTTTAGGAGTCCAGCGTTTTCCTATTTCTTTATGCACGTCCTCTACGTTATCTCTTACCACCAATAGAACGAGAACTGACATAACTCCCAAAATTATTCCGGTTATAAAGAATGCGGTTCTCCACCCACCTAGCGTGATAATAACGATGTTGATTGGAATTGAAATCATACCGCCGAAGTTGATCCCTGCAGTGACCAGGCCCATCATTCGACCTCGAATTGAAGGGAACCACAGAGCAACCAGTCGGCCAGTTGGCAACGTAGCAGCACCCGGGCTACCAGCAAAAATAAGCCCGGAAAACAGATAAAACTGCCACAGATCAGTCATAACCGATCGCAACACAAATCCAACAGCTATTACCGCGAGGGAAATACTCATTATGTACCGGGAGCCAAACAGGTCCAACATCCTTCCGACAAGGGGTGAGAAAATATGGAGAACGACTCCTAATATGATGGCGCCATTAATCTGGGTTCGGCTCCATCCAAATTCCTGCTCCAGAGGAACAATGAAAAGCCCGAACGCATACTGACCAAATCCGATTGCCCCAGCGATGGCGAGAAATGAGACGACAGCTATTGGCCAGCCATGGTAGATGCCGCCGCGATTTGGAGGGCGGGCATCAAAATCAGGTTCTATTTTTATCAACCGAGGCCCTTTCGAACAGAATGTCAATTCCTTGAAAGAATAGCACCATTGTTCAATCACATTTAAAAGTCAGTCCACTAATGCACGCCGAACATCAGGCCATTAGGTCTCCTAAGCTATACGTGCTCCTGTATATTTTTCTTGTAGGAGCCACTCCTTTCGCCACACTTTTACCTCAGTTGATATCACACTTCATTAACTAGGGAATAGAGTCTTCCGCGGCGACAACTGCCCTCAGCCTCGTTGCACTGGGTGGCATGGGAGGTAAGATAATCTTCGGAATCATAGCCGAAAGGATAACCGCCAGGTACGGAATGATGATATCGTTCGCCGAACTTTCTGAATCCCTTCTTCTTTCTGTCAACCCAAAAATCCCCGGTATTATCTGGATATGTTCTCCCATTCTGGGACTGTGCATGGGTGCATTTGGGAGTTTAATAGACATGATTGTTCAAGATTATTTTGGTCTGAAAAGCTTCGCCAGTATCATGGGAGTAGCAGGATATGGCACCGCTATATCCTTTGCTGTTGGGCCAATTCTTGCAAGAATATC
>CAZZBP010000002.1:0-705 GCA_964652755.1 uncultured Dehalococcoidia bacterium | reverse complement strand
ACTTAATGAATTTAAATAATTTTTTTGATTTAGAAACATTAGAAGAAAGTGTATTTAAAATAAATCTGATTAAAAATTATTCTAAAGTGAATGCTTAAAATTTTTACATAGGTAAATTGATAATAGGAGTCTGCCGATATGGTGGTGAGTAAATTTGAGGTAACAGCGAGATCTGAATTCGCTGGGGGTCATTCATGGGAGAAATTCGGGATCTATGAACAGATAGACGGATTTGTCTCATTCAGCGTTGATCCGAAAAACTGCGCCAACCGAAGTATTATCGATATAGATCGAGCTACAACAGATGAAAATGGTCTCGTAACTTTCATCTCCGACTTTACAATCTTGAAGCCCGCTCATTTACCTCCATCGAGACTTTTAGTCGACGTTGTTAATAGGGGAAGAAAGAGGGCAGTCGCAGACTTTAACATGGCAAGTTCAATACTGGAACCAACTAGATCTATTGATCCAGGAAATGGCTTCTTGTTCGACAGGGGCTACGCAGTCGCTTCCATAGGGTGGCAATTTGATATCTACCGTAATGATGCACTTATGGGAATGGATCCACCCCAACTAATGAGGAACGAGAAGATAGTAACAGGGACAAACGTCGTGGAGATCAGGCCCAACAATCATATGACATCCAGCTTGCTGGCCAACAGGATACACCGACCATATCCGACCGCATCAACGGACAACTCTAAC
>CAZZBP010000001.1:0-130769 GCA_964652755.1 uncultured Dehalococcoidia bacterium | reverse complement strand
CCGGGTACAACATCGCGTCCAGCAAAGAAATCTACGAAGTTATGGAAGAATTCGAAAGTGAGATTGGGTTGGAAAAATTGGTCGCAGTGCATGCCAATGATGCAAAAGTAGAACTCGGCTCGGGCGTGGACCGGCATGAGAATATCGGGGAGGGATTTATTGGTTTGGATGGATTCAAGTCAATTATGAGTCATTCTTCATTCAGTAATGTACCGTTTTTCTTAGAGGTCCCGGGGTTTAAGGGCGACGGACCGGACAAGAAGAATTTGGATCGCCTAAAATCTCTGCGCGAGGAACTGGGAATAGAGGCCTGAAATTGCCCAATATAGGTTCCGTTCCCGATTCAGACCGTCGAAGGTACAAGGAATATCTCAAAGCTGAACTTGAAGCCGCAGCGATGTACCAAATACTTGCCGACGCGGATAAGAACGATATTCGGTCAGATATCTTTTCGCAGCTGGTAGAGTCGGAAATGCGCCACGCCAGACGTTGGGCTGAACGGCTCGGAACTGACCCCTCTTCAATTAAACCGAAGAAGACCACGCTCAAACTTTTATACGTCCGGTTGGTAACCCACTTTCTTGGTACTGACAGAATTCTCCCATGGCTCGCCAGAATCGAGGCTCAAGAGATTAGCACCTATAGCAACGATCCAGATGGCCAAGATCTACTAGATGAAGAGAAGAAGCATGCCCGTATTCTTGCAGAGATGTCTTCGAGTGCCGTTACTTCTACATCAATAATCAAAGAGCCCGCACACAGATTTAGTAACAGCGGTGGACTTAGAGCCGCTGTATTGGGTGTGAACGACGGACTTGTTTCGAATTTCAGCCTAGTTATGGGATTCGCAGGTGGAACAGCATCTGGAGGCAACCCCGAATTCATTTTTCTCGCTGGCCTCGCAGGTTTGGTCGCAGGTGCCTTTTCGATGGCGACTGGAGAATACATATCCATGAGATCTCAACGGGATATTTACGAGCACCAGATTGACATGGAGAAAGCCGAGTTGGAGCAATGGCCGGAAGAGGAAGAAGAAGAACTGGTCCTAATTTATCAAGCAAAAGGGCTTTCTGAGGAAGAGGCCAGATCTGTGGCATCTAGACTAATGAAGCGCCCCGAAGTCGCCCTTGAAACGATGGTAAGGGAAGAACTCGGATTAGATCCTCAAGAACTTGGATCACCATGGGGGGCCGCGTTAAGCAGTTTCTCAGCCTTTGGGGCGGGCGCATTGGTCCCTATAGTTCCTTTGTTCTTCGGAGTAGGCGCTATGGCTGTCCTATGGAGCGCGATTCTTGGAGCGTCTGCTCTCATAGCCGTTGGGGGCTCGCTGGCCACTATAAGCGGTAAAAATCCTCTATGGGGAGCATCCAGAATGTTAATAGCCGGTACGTTAGCCGCTGCCGTAACTTATGGGATAGGATTTGCTATAGGAACCACTGTAACGTGAAATAGTAGCAGAGATTTACAGGGACAACTGCGTACCATCCCTAGTCTTACATGCAACATAACCTTTGGTAAGTCTCGACCTTCTGTTCCACACAGGAGTTATTTGTGACCCGGGAACAAAAAGAAACAAGACCGCGAGCTACTGACTTAGGCTTAGCTATAGGATTACTCCCACACGGCGAATATAACACGATCACAGATGTAACCGGGGTACAGGTCGGTCACGCTACGATAATAACTGGAGAGGGTCAACTCAGGCCAGGGGAAGGACCTATACGGACAGGTATCACAATGGTTTTGCCTCATTCCTCTAACCTTTATCGTCAGAAAGTACCCGCAGCAGCTCACGCTCTCATCGGTTTCTGAAAGTCATTAGGCCTCCTACAAATTATGGAACTTGGAAGACTAGAAAGCCCCATATCTCTAACAAGCACCTTAAACGTTTGGACTGTTGCAGATTCAATGATCGATTACTTGTCAGCTTCAAACCCCGGAGTTCAATCTTTCAACCCAGTGGTTGTTGAATGTAACGATCGGTTTCTAAATGATTCAATTGGTAGACATGTGCGAAAGGAGCATGTTTTACAATCTTTAGATAGCTCTTCCTCACCCAATACACAGGAAGGAAATATCGGAGCTGGGACAGGTATGTCCGCGTTCGGTTGGAAAGCGGGAATTGGAACCTCTTCCAGGGTTTGCGAATCACTGCAAGGCATATATACCGTGGGTGTTCTAGCTCTTTGTAATATGGGTGATCCCCGTGATCTTCGATTAGACAGTCTCCAAGTAGGAAAATATCTCATGCCACCCGGAGCTACCGACGAATCGGGAGGTTCTGTTTGTTTTGTTATCGGTACCGACGCTCCCGTAACGGCTCGGCAATTGGATCGTATGGCACGCAGAGCACCAATAGGGTTAGCGAGGGCCGGGGGAATAGTGAGCCACGGTAGCGGGAGCTTTGCAATTGCCTTTTCGAACTCACCAGATCGTCCACAGATTGATGATGCACATCTCACCCCTTTGTTTAGAGGCATAGTAGAAGCGACTGAAGAAGCGGTAGTAAACTCAGTGCTCCGCGCGGAGACGCTGACCGGCAGGGACGGAAACATCCGGCATGCAATACCGGTGGACCATGTTAGAACTATGCTTAAAGTTCAGGAAGAAGCTCTTGAACGAGCGTTTAAGAAAAGCAGCGAGTAATTAATTGAGGGCGTAGTGGAGTCAAACTTTCTGAGAACCATCTACTGCACCCAGGCAGTTGTCCCTACTATGACAGAAGCAGGAGAAGGTACTATTATCAATGTGGCCTCTGTGGCTGGGGTTAATCCTAGCGGACTAGGTGGAATGATCTACAGTGCAGTAAAAGCAGCAGTTATAAACTTCACCGGCTTCCTTAATAGCGACCTCAGAAATACCGGCATCAGGGCCGGCGTCGTAATCCCAGGTGAAGTTGATACCTCGATCCTAGACAAGCGCCCAGTACCGCCAAGCAAAGATGCCAGATCAACGATGGTGACATCAGAGGACACCGCGGAGGCCATCACATTAATTGCAGGCCTTCCAATCAGGACTAACATACCCAGCTACAAATCAGACCGACTTATGTAAGAGATACATCCGATGGTCTGAATTAATATAGGTTCGGAATGATTCGGAAGAATCAGATTAATACCAGTATTAATGTCGATACACACTTAATCAAAACTAATTAGGACTTGTTGATGGAACAAAGAGTACTCGGAAAATGTGGCCCCAAAGTACCTGTAATATGTTTTGGAGCCTGGCCTATTGGGGGAGGCATGGGAAACGTGGACGTCAACCAATCCGTGGCCACGGTCCATGCAGCTCTCGACTCGGGTATGATCTTCATCGACACTGCAGAAGGTTATCAAACGAGTGAATCAGTTCTTGGAAAAGCATTATCAGAAAGACGCCATGAGGTCATACTCGCGACCAAACTCTCCGGTAGGGATCATTCAGAAACTCATATGCGTAATGCGATCGAAAATAGCTTGACGGCCCTCGGCACAGATTACATAGATTTATACCAACTGCACAGCCCTCAATCCCGCTGGCCCATAGAAGAAACTATGGGGGGACTTTCGCGGCTAAAAGAAGAAGGTAAGATTCGTTATATTGGTATATCTAATTACTCACCGGATCAAACACAAGAAGCGATGTCACACGGCCGTGTGCAAAGTTCCCAACCACGTTACAACATGATTTTCCGGCATGATGAAGAGCGTACCCTTAAATTCTGCCACGACAACGATATTGGAGTAATACCACATTCTGTACTTGCTAAGGGTTTACTTGGTGGGCGTTACAAACCAGGCGACACATTTCCGGCAGACGATGAGAGAAGATTATTCAACTTCTTTCGCGGAAAATTGTTCGAGCAGATATACGACGTGACCACGAAATTAGACGAGTGGGCTCACGACCGGGGAAGAGACATCGTACAGCTTGCCGTCGCATGGGTTATTGCCCATCCTGCCGTTACATCCGCTATAGTTGGGATGAAAAATCCCCAGCAGGTTGCACAAGTTTCATTGGCAGCCGAATGGAAGCTTTCGACGCTAGAACTTGAAGAGATCGAGCGTATCATTGGGGATCTTCACCCTAGGTGGAAGAAAGACGCCTTTATCTAAACTGACCTTGTTCGATCGATCCTTTCAACTACCTTTAATTCATTAAGGTACCCCCTATGCTAGAATTATAGGGTTTTCGCATGCTCGTTAAATTGGCAAAATACGATAGGAATTTCATCAAATGGAAGATCTCACTCTAAGCGTTGATAAAAGAGTGGTGACAGGTAAAAAAGTATCCTTCCTTAGACGTGAGGGCATAACTCCCCTGCATCTCTACGGTAGCGGTATTGAGTCCCAGTCGCTGCAATGCAGCACGACTCTAATTAGTAGGCTTGTCAGCGAGGCCGGGACAAACATCCCCGTAAACCTTAAAATAGAAGGGGAAAGCGGAGAAAATATTTGCTTCGTAAGGGAAGTCCAATACCATCCGGTAACTGACAGGGTTGTTCACGTAGACTTCATGAAAGTAGACGTTAATAAACCGGTCAGGGCAGAAGTTCCAGTGATCGTCGAGGGGTTGTCTCCAGCGGTACGCAACATGGGCGGCACTTTGCTCCAACCACTGCCAACAGTCACGGTTGAAGCCTTACCTATGGACATTCCAGGGTTTTACACGCTTCAAGCTGAACTGCTCATCGACTTCGATACTAATTTCTATGTACGCGACCTCGACATAAATGATTCCGTCGAGATCATTAACGACGACGACGACCTACTTGCAGGCGTAGTTGCCCCACGAATAGAGAGCGAACCCGAGATCGAAGGTGAAGAAGGTGAAGAAGGTGAAGAAGGTGGAGAAGGCGAAGAAGGTGAGGGAGAATCAGAAGAAAACGTCTAGGCCCTTTTCGACAAACGGAGCCCACGCCCTTAGCGCGGAATCAGAAAAGAGACCAGTATTCAAAATATACTGGTCTCTTTTCTTTTACGGTCTGAAACAGGGACTCTTAATGCCTTAAAAACCCCCTTCTAGCCTCAGCGTGGCGGCTTACAGTGTTCCCTGGGCTAACCATATTTATGGTGGCGATGTCTCTTAACTTCGCCGGTGACTGGCTTCGGAATAGATTAGTTCCAAGGCTAAGACAACTGACAGATTAGGAGTTAAGACTTTCACTATTGTATTGGCATCTCCTGCCGATCATATTAAAGTCTATATCTAAATTATGTGTGGAAGATTCACGCTCTCTACAAGCCTGAAAGAACTTACCGATAGATTCGGTCTCAATTCTTTTCCTGTTAACGTATCCCCTAGCTATAATATAGCTCCAACCCAGCTCGTACTCACAGTAAGAAGTATGCCAGGGCGCACCAGGCAAGTTAAAGCGGACTTTATGAGATGGGGACTCATTCCTGCTTGGGCAAAGAATACTTCTATGGGAATCCGAATGATCAATGCTCGATCGGAGACAGCCTCAGAAAAACCTAGCTTCCGTTCAGCATTCCGAAAAAGAAGATGCCTCATATTAGCAGACGGTTTCTATGAGTGGAGAAAGACTCCCACCGGAAAACAACCTACTAGAATCCAGATGAAAGGCGGGAACCCTTTTGCGTTCGCCGGTCTTTGGGAAAGCTGGAACAACCCTGAAGGGAGAGATATTCATTCTTGCACTATACTCACTATGACTGCCAATTCTTTCATGAAGAACATTCACGATAGAATGCCTCTCATACTTCAAAAAGACAACGAAAGAAAATGGCTCGATTCCTCAAAAAACGATCCTGAAGAAATTAAGGAGCTGCTAGAAGAATTGCCAAGCGATTATTTCGAATCGTGGGATGTCTCCAAACTTGTTAACACGCCTACCAACAATAATCCTGAGTGTATAGAACCTGAGGTCAGGCTCCTTTAAATATTGCTAAGTTACCACGATCCTACTATCCTGTAACGATATAAAAATCCCGGAAAGGCAAACGACAATGGCATCCATAGCATACACAGGTTCAGCGTATCTCCCGAGCGTGGATGATGAAGTTTCAGTCACTGCCCTTATTGATGAAAAACAGCATACGGTGTCGATAGAGTTCGATCGCGAGATCGGAGGATCCGCCAGCTGGAAGGGCACCTCCGTTGAAATCAATCAACGACTTAAATATAGCGAAATCGTTTTTAGAACCACTAATCTACCAGTTGAAACAGTAGATTTAGTATGGAAGTTTAACGCTTCAAAGTTAGATAACAGTCTCGCGGCCGTGATAGTTCCACAGCCTAACAAATTGCGTGTGTCCGGAGAAAAGGGTTTTATCCTTAACAAATAAGCATGTAACGGGTCGACGAGTCGAAAACCTGAGAATTGTTTAGTAACTTTGAAATAGTGCTCCCCATCCCGTCTTCATTGCCTTTTTTATCCTCTTCTTACCGATGAACCTCAGCCAGTACTCGTTGTGATACAAGTTTGATGCGAAATATGCCCAAGGCGTAATCGGAGATCTCAATAGGGCATTTTCCAAGGGTTTGAGCGGTCCCCAGTAGATTAGTTTCTGGCCTTTACTTGCAAAAGTATTACCATTTTGAAATCCCCAATCTATATCTGAGATATCCTCCCCAACAATCTCTATTTCAGATATGTCCCCGCATCCTAAACCAGCTTCATGGGCCAGTCTGATAAATTTAATGGACATCGGGTCAAACCCCATCATTCTGGCAGATACTGCGTCCACTGAAACCTGATCTTCCCCGGCCAATATGACATTTTTCTCATGCCACTCCATGGCTCTAGGTCCAGGGCCGGAACCTGCGAAAGTACCGTCTGTAACAGCGAACACTCCAGGGTGTATCTGTTTTTGGATTCGTAGAAGATCAACAAGTGTTTCATGTATCACAGAATGGGTCCAATGGCGCTGGAAGTTGAGCAACCCACCGAAAGCATTTTTCATAGCTCCGGTGATGGTCGTGAAAACATGGGTTTTCATTGTTGGGAGGTGCACTATGTTCTTGCCAATTAGCGGCTTCGGGATATGAATACTGCCTCCATAGATCTTGTCGAGAACTAAAAGTTCACCTTCCGGTTTAAAGGGCACCCACTCTACATCTTCAAGATGAATACCATGAAGATCGTGAATATCCTCAACAGCCTTGTGCTTATTTTTGACCTCACCTTCCTTTGCATCCACAACTACTGTTCCGTTGTGAGTGGGAATAAGATCCGTATAGCCATCCTGTTTAAGGGTTCTAATAACTCCGTCCAGTTGCCATGGAGAGGTTGAGCACGCAGGATAGTAATGTTGCCATGAGATATTGATTTTTAGAAGTGTCTCAATGTCGCGCGACAACACCGATTGATAACCGGCAAGCCTCATTGCGGTACCCACATCGTCTTAAACGGTTTTCGGGCAGGGCCTTACTACGGCGACTTTCGACTTCGACGTACGTTTGCCAGGGGTTTGTTCGACAGTCTGGAGGCTGCCTGTTCCCAATTAGCTCTCCAGATAATCCTTCAGTTTCTTGGATCGGTTTGGATGCCGCAATTTACGCAAGGCCTTGGCTTCAATTTGCCTAATCCTCTCGCGAGTAACGCCAAAATCTTTGCCGACCTCTTCTAAAGTCCGGCTTCTTCCATCTTCGAGACCAAATCGCAATTCAAGAACACGTGCCTCTCTTTCATTCAAGGTATGAAGCACATCAGTTACCTGTTCCCTGAGAAGTTGATAGGAAGCAGCTTCAACTGGAGCGAGTGCGGTGGTATCCGGAATGAAATCGCCCAGGTGACTATCCTCCTCTTCTCCGATCGGGGTTTCCAAAGATACCGGTTCTTGGGATATTTTCAAAATCTCTCTTACTTTCTCTGGTGAGATCTCCATCTCTTTACCGATCTCTTCACTTGTAGGCTCTCTTCCATATTCCTGTACAAGTCTACGCGTAACCCTTAAAAGCTTATTTATAGTCTCAACCATATGAACCGGGATTCGAATGGTTCTAGCTTGATCTGCAATAGCTCTGGTTATCGCTTGCCTAATCCACCAAGTCGCGTAAGTGCTAAATTTATAGCCCTTACGGTAATCAAACTTTTCAACGGCACGAATGAGTCCAATATTGCCCTCTTGTATGAGGTCAAGCAGAGACATTCCTCTGCCGATGTACTTCTTTGCAACACTCACCACAAGTCTAAGATTTGCTTCGGATAAGTGCTGCTGAGCCTCATCGCCTCTATCTTGAATACGCTCGATATGTTGATGAAAGAGAAGTTCGTAAGGTTGCATTTTTCCATCAAGACTTTCTTGGTTCGCTATCTCTCTTATCTCCGGTAAAGTGGGCCTACCTTCAACGGCCCTGAATACGTCATCAGGCATCAATCTTGTATTTATGGACGATTGTTTGATCATCTCTTTCAGATCATCTCTATCTGGAGGATCTTGATCAGTCAATTCAGAATAAATTGCCGAAACCTGATCAAGTAATTCGTCTTGAAAAATACCGTCGATCGCGCTGCGTATATCTGGATTTGCCATAAGATCCGGCAAAGTCCCATCAAAAGGCACTTCTTTGGCCACGAGAATCGCTTTGATTATATTCTCATTGTCTCCGATCGACCTGAGCATCTCCGAAATTATTTTACGGGCCTTAGGAGAATTGCCGTCGTCACCGGCAAGTTCTTCATTTAGTCTTTCGATGTATCTTTTTGCCTCAAATTTACGAGCTAACTCTCTCTCCTGAGGAGCTTTTAGAAGATCAACCCTGCCTATTTCTCGAAGATACATTCGCACAGGGTCATCAATAACCTCTACCGTGCCTATATCTTTTTCCCACTGACGGGCTGCTTTGGCTTTGAGATCTTCCAAGCTTGGTGGAGAATCTTCGTCTATATCTTCGTCGTCGTCACCCCTGACCGGTCTCCTCATCCCCAATTCCACAACAGAAGTGTCATCTTCATCTTCATCTTCATCTTCATCTTCATCTTCAACAACATTTTCACGGGTCTCATCGTCCTCAGGACGATAACCATCTTCTTTCGACCTGCTACTGGTTAAAGCACCGTCTATGAGGTCCGACTCACCGCCTAAGGATTTAATTCCGTCTGTTGTCATTTGAGGAAACTCCTTTTCACAGGCGCTACATCAAGCGAATGTGATTTAAGGCCACATTTATAGGGTATTGGTTTTCTACATAACCGATACTATATTCTAACAGACCTATATCGTTCGAGTGGATGTTTCCACGGTTTCATAGGTCTCCCTAATTTTACGATCCAGTATCGTGAGAGAATTTTGTAACTCGCTAGAAGGCGGATATCCACTCTCCTGCGCGGATATAAGACTATCTCTGTGTTCATGTAACAATCGTCTCTCTAAGCGCTTCAAACAAACTTCCAAATCTGTCTCAGCCTCCCTCTCAGTCGCAGGCACAAGTTCCAAGGAGGATATAAAATCGTACCGATCCTTGAGTAACGGATCGAGCGCATTGATAAACTCATCTTCCAATACCGATCCACCCGATTCCCACAATGCGAACAATTCCCTGTCTTCTGGGCGACGAAAGTATTCTGCGCTGATTCCTGACGCGATAAACTTTAAACCAGGTTTACCGAAGATAAGTGATAGGACATATTCGTCCAATTTAGTGTCATTGGCGGCTTCGCTAATCTTTGAATCGGGGGGCAAATCGTCAGCCGGCGCTCTAAATCTATCGTTACCTTTAGGATTTCTTGTTTTAATTTTACGCCGAGGTATGGATTGCAGAGCAGTTCTCACTACTTCGGGCGTGGATTCCAACTCATTTGCCAGTTTGTTGAGGTAATCCTCCATATCGAATGGATCCATAGTTCGAAATAGCGGGGCGAGCGCATTTACTACCATACCCTTTCCTCCGGGTGACCGGACATCAAATCTCCCGGCTACAACGGGAATCAAGTAATCCATTACATGCACGGCACTAGCTACGACTTTCTCCCATTCACCGTTTCCCGATCTGATAAATTCATCAGGATCTTTACCTTCAGGTAAAGATAAAATTTTAAGTTTTATTGGACCTGCGGAAAAAAGAGGCTCACTTTTTCCTCGGGTACTTTCATTAAAGATTCTCCAAGAAGCTTCAAGACTTCGAAGGGTCGCTTCCTGCCCTGCCTCATCTTGATCTAAAGCAAGAATATAGGACGCTGCCAAATTACGAAGTTGTCGCACTTGTTCGGTTGTGATAGCTGTACCCATGGAAGCCACAACATTTTCGTAACCGTGCTCGTGCGCAGCGATTACATCCATATAACCTTCAACGATAACCCCTTCGTCCGCCTTTCGTATAGCGTCTCTCGCAATATGAAATCCATACAAGATGCGACTTTTATCAAATATCGGCGTGGCCGGGGTATTGATGTACTTAGGCATCGAGTCGTCAAGGGCCCTGGCGCCAAATCCTGCCACGTTTCCAGTTCGGTTGTGAATAGGAAACATGAGTCGACCCCAAAAAAAATCGCGGGTGGTCCCATCTCCCGTTCTGTTGAGAAGCCCACATTCAACGGCCTTGTCTGGGTCTATATCGTGGAAGGCCAAATGAGTTTTCAGGGACGATTTACCTTTTGGGCTATATCCGATCGAAAATCTTTGCCTAATATTATCTCCGAGACCACGTTGATCCAGATAATTTCTAGCTGATATTCCCTCATCACCAAGCAAAGATTCCATATAAAATTTGAGGGCAACTTCGTTTATGGCAAAGAAATCATCTCTATTTGGAATGTTTTCCTTTAGGGTGATTTCGACTCCCGCCCGTTGCGCAAGCATTCGGAGAGCATCCCCGAATTCAAGACCATCAATCTTCATAATGAAGCTGAAGACGTCCCCACCACTAGCGCACTGACCAAAACAGCGCCAAGTTTGACGACTAGGATCAACTATAAAAGAAGGAGTTTTCTCATTATGAAAGGGGCAGTTGGCCTTATAGTTACGTCCTGCTCTTTGGAGCTGTACCCGCTCAGATACAATCTCAACTACATCTAGTCTGGATTTTATTTCCTCAGTATCTGCCAAAGACTTCAACCACTAACCTAAATTTCGCGTTCTGCCCATATATTTACAGTATTTCCTGCCAAGATGGAAAACCGGTGTGTTCAGGCGTTCTCTGATATTCCGTAGGCGTATTCTGCGATGCTTTCAATGGGCTCGATAACACTTTCCGCATGCCAGGTGATGTGTTCAATATGAGATCTCATGTCCGCCAAACAGTCACCTACGGCGTTCCATTCATTTTCCCCATTCAGGAACTGACCCAATTTCTCTGTAAAAACTAATTGAGCGCTCCAAATGTCGCCCAGGTCCGTACAAAGTTTGGACAATTCCTCATCTAAATTCTCAGGTAACCCCATCTCCTTTAACTTGACCAGGACCCTATGCGCCATTACCGAGCGTTGGCGAGCTTGGGCAAGGTTTGCCTCAGTGCCGAACAAATCTTTATCAACCACAGAAAATATCTCCTCTATGTGGAGCCTTGATCCACTATTCCATAATGAGTTATGTAACTGACCCATGTATCCTTTATAGATTCTAGTGCCATTGCCTGAGATTTCTCTCCCATTCCGTTAATATACTCAAATGTAAGTTTCCAGATATGATCCACTTCTCGTTTCCAAGGAGCGTATTCCAACCCGTGCGGATCTCGCTGCATGGCTTCAAGATGCTCCTGAATATGAGCAACATTATTCAAGACCAAACGTGACTTGAATCTGTCTGTGGCTAGGGACGGTTGACTCATTAACGGATTATAGCAGGGTCAAAAACTGCTAAGATTTATCTATAACAGCCGCGATTTTCGTCTAAATGGCGCGTTCTCTAAAGATCCTACTGACACCCGGTGCAATGTTCTCCGCTGTTCGAATCGCATATTGATCCGTCATCCCTGAAATATAGTCGACTACAGCCTGATCGGGTGTCTCGCTCCGCAAGTTGTACTCCTCAGGTATAAGATCCTTGTTATGATGAAAATACTCGAATAAAAGAGCTACTATCCTCCGGGCAGACCTTCCTTCATCCCCTTCATCTTCTGGAACATAAACATTGTGGAACATATATTCCCGCAAGCTGTTTACAGCTTCCCTAACAGTTTTACTCATAGATATGATCGGAGTCCTCGATACCTCAATTTCTCCGGTTGTCCCCCAAGAAGTTTCTACGATATCCGTAATCATAGAGTTAACACGCTCCGAATGTCTCCTACCCAGAACATCTTTTATTCCTTCAGGAAGTGCATTTTCTGTAAGAATCCCTGCCCGAAACGCATCCAACAGGTCGTGATTTAAGTATGCCACAGCATCTGAGATTCTGAGAACCTGGGCCTCGAGACTCAAGTCATCAACTAACCCAGGATCAAGAAAATCACCTCTGGGTTTAGAATGGTGCAGTATGCCTTGCCGAACCTCCCAAGTGAGATTTAGGCCCTTTCCATCTTTTTCCAGCCTATCGACTATACGCAAACTTTGATGATTGTGTCTGAACCCTTCAGGATGGATTTTACCTAATTCATCCTCCCCGATATGCCCGAACGGCGTGTGTCCCATATCATGTGCCAAGGCTATGGCTTCAGTGAGATCCTCGTTCAGATTGAGGGCTCTCGCTATGGTCCTTGCTATTTGAGCAACTTCAAGAGTGTGGGTCAATCGGGTGACATAATGATCACCTTGAGGGGCAATAAAAACCTGGGTTTTGTGCTTAATACGCCTAAAAGCCTTACAGTGTATTACTCGATCCCTGTCTCTTTGGAATTCTGTCCGGAGCTTGGGAGGCGCTTCTTCCCTTACCCTGCCTCGACTGGCCCCTGATCTGGTAGCGAAAGGAGACAGGCCTCCTTCCATTTTATCAAGCCTCATCCTCACGGAATCCAAGTTTTCGCTCAAAGATTTCCCTTCCCCATTACGCAAAAATATTAACTGTTAAAATCTCTTACCACTGCTTGCGGTGACTCCCCATTACGTATCCTCTCCATGTTCTCAAAACCAAATTGTGCTCTCCGAGCCCATGTATCCCAAGTAGTACCTGCCATATGTGGGGTTGCGACGACGTTAGTCATCGTCAAGAGAGGATTATGGGGATCAACTGGTTCCTGCTCAAATACATCCAACCCAGCTCCCGCTATAATCCCTAGTTCAAGTGCTTCAATCAAGGCTTGCTCATCCACAACCGGCCCACGGGATGTATTTATGAGGATCGCAGACGACTTCATCATGGCCAATCTTTCGGCGTTGACAATATGATGCGTATCTTTCGTGAGTGGCGTATGACAAGTGATTATGTCAGATGTTCGAAAAAGTTCTTCCAAGGAAACATAGGTAACGCCTAAAGTCTTATCTATCTCTTCGTCGAGCGGATAGAGATCGTAATATTGCACCTGTGCGTCGAAAGCCTGTACTCTCTTAGCGACCTGTTTCCCTATATTACCAATCCCCAGAACTCCAACTTTCTTTCCAGCCATCTCGAAAGTGTTTTGACCTGTAATAGGTTCATTCCATCTACCTTGACGCGTGGCGGGGTCGGTTGCCAATAACTGCTTGTATATGCTTAGCATTAAAAGCAGTGCATGATCGGAAACAGCCCAAGAGTTAGCTCCACCGTTGTTTGCACAGGGAATCTCCAGCTCCCTTAGCAAAGTGAGATTGACTCCGTCATATCCAGCTGCAAGTAACTGCACAAGCCTACACTTTTCTGCGGCACGAACTACTTCATCTAACAGGTCCATCCTGTAGCAAAGCAAAAAGTCTGCGTCCTTTACAGCGTCTATCTGTTGTTCTTTCGTGGCTTCTCTACCAAGAACTGTGAGGTCGTATCCGCTGGGCACATATGAAACCACTTCATCTATTATTACCCGCTTGAGATCGGTAAAAAATATCACTTTAACTTCAGACATTTAATCTCCAAACATCTTCTAAGAATTTTGAAGCAATTATCCCCCATATCTTTGCCTTAGAATCTCCTTTAGCCTCTCTGGCGAGAAGTCTTTAGATTTACAGACATCAATGATTTCCTTTTCCCCTGCCTCCACTTTCGCTATTGCCGCTGGAAGATCTTCCACAACTTCCTTCGGAATGCTAATCACGCCATGTTTATCTCCTAGAAGTATATCTCCAGGACTCACTGTGACTCCACCAATGTTGACCGGGATATTAGCCTCAACAAGGTGAACATTAGCCCGAGAGACCAATTGCGTTGTCGCAAAGGCGTTAAATCCGTATTCTTGCATCTCATCAAGATCCCTGACCCCGCCATCCGTCACTACTCCCACACAATCCAAGGCTGTGTGTATCGCACTCTGAACCTCGCCCCAGAAAGATCCAATAACATTCGGATGATCGAGATCTTTCATGACAATCACACGAGGAGCAGGAATTTTCAGTATTTCATCAACCCAAGTAACTCGAGAAAAGTTCATGTTTTCAGAAGGTGGTGTTGATGCCTTAATCACTGCAGTTACCGCGTGACCTGCCATAGCTCCCATTCCTGGAAACATGCTCTTTATATGTGGGGTCATGAATCCTTCTGTCCGTGATCGTACGTTAAGGCCCTCTATTGCATTTGATACCGCGCACGTTTGCATCTCTCCAAGAAGGGTTATTTGCTCCGCTGTTACTTCTGGCATAGTTCGCTCCTGAGATGTGAAATTTGATCCCTGCTCAGTCATGGGAAATAAAGGGCATCATAACAGAGCGAATGCTTACTAGATCAATTAATCAGTCAGTAGGAATTCTGTTCTTGACCACAGCTAAGCGCAGCCTATAATTGACGGGCTGCGATAAGACCCTCTAGTTACCTAAGTAAATAGGTATTTGGTCTGATCAACAGTTGAAGATCTGTAAATCAAGTAAGGAGGGACGCGGGCTGACTGAGTAGGGCCGTGTTCGACCAAGGAGAGAAAGAGGATGGCAAGAGGTGAAATAGGTTTTGTAGGACTGGGAATCATGGGCAAACCAATGGCAAGGAACCTGATGAAAGCAGATTACAAGGTAACTGTATATGACATTGTTGCGGAAGCGGTTGAGGAATTGGCAGGCGATGGAGCAACTCCTGCTTCATCGGCGGCTGAGGTAGCTTCAAAAGTGCCCCTGATTATAACAATGGTACCGGACTCCCCCCAGTCAGAAGCAGCAATAATGGGACCTGGTGGGGTACTTGAGGGTGCTTCAAAAGGTGACACCGTCATAGATATGAGTTCTATAGCGCCCAGCTCATCACAGAAGATAGCTTCTGCCTGTGAGGCAGCTGGGGTCAGTTTCTTAGACGCTCCTGTAAGTGGGGGTGAAACAGGCGCCATTGAGGGCACCCTCGCCGTAATGGTTGGAGGACAAAAAGAAATCTTCGATGCCAACTTCGACATGCTTTCTGCTATGTCAGGAAGTATCGTGCTCTGCGGTGGATATGGGGCAGGCAACACCACTAAGCTGGCGAATCAGATCATCGTCGCTGGTAACATTGCCGCTCTTGGAGAGGCAATGGTCCTAGCCAGAAAATCTGGGATTGATCCTCAAGTAGTGTTCGATGCAATAAAAGGGGGATTAGCGGGCAGCACAGTGATGAACACGAAGGGACCTATGATGATAGAAGGTAACTTCGATCCGGGCTTTAGGATAGTTCTACACCAGAAGGATCTACATAACGCCATTCTAACTGGAAAAGAGGTAGGCGTTCCTCTAGTTGTAACGAGCTTAGTTCAGCAAATGCTAGGTTCACTTATTAACGAGGGAAAAGGTAATTCTGATCACTCAGCGATAGCAAACTTTATGGAAGACATGGCCGGAGTTTCAATTTCAGGAAAGTAACTCTGGATACATCTAGCCCAACAGCCGCTCAGTTTTAGTGACCGTTGGGCTTACAACCCCTCAAATATCGAATATTTTGCTCAGATCTAGGGATCTGTACAAAGCAGTCAGCTCACAATACCATCGCCTTATGGTCAAAGAATTTTTCGATTTTGGTTCCACTTTTGAACCAGTCGTCACACAGGAGGTCTATCCCAATGGCAGGTAGAGAGATTCCTACGAAAGGGGAGGTCGATGCCTTTCTAAAGGACACTAATTGGGGCAGGTGGGGGGATAAAGGCTCCGCAGGCGCAATGAATCTAATTGATGCCACGAAACGATTAAATGCAGTAAAGCTGGTAAGAACAGGTCGTACAGTATCCCTCAGTAGACCGCTTCCCGTTACCCCAGCAGGCGACAACCCTAGACCTGCTCAACACTATATGCACAAAGAATCTCGTCCATTTGATGGCGGAGCAGCAATGGACTATTACGGCGTCTTCTACCATGGCACCGCAACTACACATATTGACGCCTTGTGCCACGTATGGAATAGAGATGGTATGTGGGAAGGCAAGGACCCGGATGACATCATCACATTTGGTGGAGCTACGTTCGGGACAGTAGACAGTTGGAAAAACGGGATACTTACCAAGGGAATACTCCTTGATGTGCCTCGGCATCGTGGCAAACCGTATGTAACTATAGATAGCCCTGTGCATGGTTGGGAACTTGACGACATCGCCGAGGCTCAAGGGGTGACAATTGAGTCAGGTGATGCAGTTTTTGTCTACAGTGGTCGGGAAAAGTATGTTGAAGCCCATGGTGGTCGATGGGGAACGCCGGAAGGACGTCCCGGTCTTCATGCGTCCTGCCTACCCTTCGTAAAAAGTCACGACATTTCCATCCTCGGATGGGACATGATGGATGCGTCACCCAACGAATATGACATTCCGTGGTCGGTACATGGAGTTATATTCGCATACGGTGTGGCACTCGTGGACAATGCACTGTTAGAACCACTCTCGGATGTCTGTGAGGAGGAAGGCCGGCATGAGTTTATGATCACAATTAATCCGCTATATGTTGAAGGTGGAACAGGATCACCAGCTAATCCAATAGCAGTCTTTTAAGATTTCAAATGGACAAACAAATCAGGGAAATAATCCCAGACGTGTCCTACAATTTCAAAAAAACTTGTGATTTTGCCTCTTTCTATCGGACCAAATATTCTGCTGACGTTTACATAGATGGAGTTTATAGTCGACTTATAGAAACGCCAGCAGGTTTATGCCTTGCATCGGCCAGAGAATTTTCCAGAAATAATGAACCTATCATAGAGATCGCTGTACGCGGCCAAGTTTTAACTGAAGAGGCAGTAACCCAAGCTGTCAATCAAATTTCGCGAATCATAGGGGCAGATCAAGCTCCTTTAGAGTTCTATAAAATGGCCGAGTCGGATCCAATACTCGCTCCGTTGGTTGAAAAATTTCAGGGGTTGCATATTCCTCAAACCAACACCGTTTTTGAGGGCCTGATTCTGGCAATCCTAGGCCAACAGATAAGCACTCATGTCGCAAGAATACTCCGGGAGGACATCATCAAAATTTACGGTGACGCACTCGACTTTGAGGGAGAAACATATTACGCATTCCCTACACCAGAATCACTTGCCACAGCGGGGGTAGAGAGTCTGCATTTAAACAAATTCAGCCGGAGGAAGGCGGAATACGTTTGTGACATTTCTGATATGCAATATCAGGGAAATATCGACTTGGAAGGTTTGAAAAACCTAGCTCATGACGACGCTGCAAGTAAGTTGATTTCCCTCAGGGGCGTGGGGCCGTGGACAGTTCACTGGTTGCTCATCAGGTCTCTTGGATACCAGGACGGGTTTCCTTCAGGTGACCTCGCACTTCAAAAAATAATGGGGAAGTATTTACGAGATGGATTGATAATGTCGGATAGTGAATCGCTTAATTATTCGGAAAGATGGACACCGTATCGCAGTTGGGTTACAACATACATTTTTGCTAGCCTTCGAGGCGGTATTGCTGTTTAAAGACTCATCCACTGGCATACGTAACCACAAATCAAAAGGATATATCAAAACCGAATTATCCTTCCTAAAGTCCTAGAAGGCTATTGCAACCAGAACAGTTTCCTCAGAGTCGGTGGTTGTTATTATTTTTTCTTATCGCCTCGACTTCGTTTACCTGCCCCCTTCGAGGAGTTTTTCTTCGAAGAACCGTTCAGTTTTGCTTTTTCGTCTTCCTCTAATTCGAGTTCACTTACGCATGCTATAGAAGACACCGCATCACCGTCTCTTGGTGAAAAAATTGTTACTCCTTGAGTGATTCTGCCCCTGAGTGTGCGTATTTCGCTCAAATTAGTCCTCATAATCTGTGCATTTTCGGAAACCACGTACACTTCTTTGGATTCAGCGACAATCTGGGCATCAGCAATAAGACCAGTGTTTTTTGTCAACTTAAAAGCTCTGAGGCCTAAACCACCACGTCCCTGACGCCTGTATTCTGAAAGCGGGTTAACTTTGCCTCTACCGAGCCTACTAATAGTCATAAGCAAACTATCATCATTTCCTACATCCATTGCAACAACGCGGTCGCCGGTTCGAAGTGACATACCTTTAACACCTCCGGCCGTCCGACGCCTTACCGGAAGATCATTCACAGAAAACCTAATCCCCATGCCCTGCTCTGAAACGAAAATGATGTCATCGTCGTCTTTTGCCAACTTAACCGAAACGACCTCATCCTCGCCTTTAAGATTCATAATGATCAACCCTGAAGGTCGAATTCTCTCGACGTCTTCTAACTTGATCCTCTTGACACGACCCATCCTGGTTCCCAACACAAGATATTGGTATTGTTCATATTGTTTCTTACCGACGCCAATCAACGCACTGATGCTTTCTGTATCCCAAACATTTACGATGTTCTGCACAGGTACCCCCCTGGTGTTCCTGCTGACATCCGCACGAAGTTCATAACCGATTTTAGACAGTACTCTTCCTTTGTTTGTGAAAAACATCAAGCTGTCATGGCTGTCAACTACCAATAGATCCTTAATTGGATCGCCATCTTTCATATTCATGCCAGAGACGCCTTTCCCGCCTCTATGCTGCCTGCGGAAGGTATCGGCAGGTATCCGTTTCACATAACCACCCTGGCTGTAGGTCACAACTATTTGTTCGTGTGCTTCGAGCTCCTCTCTACTTAGATCCCAGGCCTCGCTACTAATCTTTGTCCGTCTCTTGTCACCAATCTTTTTCTTGATCTCTTCAGTCTCGTCCTTTACAACATTCAGTATTTTGTTCTCGTCGGAAAGGAGAGCTTCGAGACCTCGTATTGTTTCCTGGAGATCTTGATATTCTTGCTCAAGCTTCTCTCGCTCTAAGGCCGCGAGCCTACGAAGTTGCATATCAAGAATAGCCTGAGCCTGGGGTTGGTCTAACGCGAATCGATTCATGAGGCCATTTCGAGCGCTTTCGACGTCATCTGAATTTCGAATCAGTTGAATAACTTCATCAAGATTACTGATAGCTATCCTTAGGCCAGCCAGTATATGTGCTCTTTCCTGTGCCCGCCTGAGCTCATATTCGGCCCTACGACGTACCACTTGCTGGCGAAATAAAACGTACTGCTGGAGAGCAGTCTTGAGTGTAATCACACGAGGAGTGCCATCAATCAAGGCAAGCATATTAGCCGAGAAGGATGACTGAAGAGACGTTTGTTTATACAGATTATTTAGGATAACTTGCGGCTGAACCCCTCCCCTAAGTTCGTAAACTATTCTCATTCCATCTCTATCAGACTCATCTCTAATTTCTGAAATACCCTCTATCCTCCGTGTCTTAACCAGGGCAGCTGTTTTCTCCACAAGTGTGGCTTTATTCACCTGGTAAGGAAGTTCTGTTACTACAATTTGAAACCTGTGGGAAGAGCGTTCCATCTCCTCAATATCGGCGACCGCCCTGACGATGATCTGCCCTTTACCAGTTGTATAAGCGTCTCGGATTCCTTGCCTGCCCATAATCGTTCCGCCTGTGGGAAAATCAGGTCCCTTCACATACTTCATCAAGTCTTCCGAAGTAGCATCAGGATCATCAATGAGAGCATTAACCGCGTTGCATACCTCTCTCAAATTATGCGGCGGTATGTTTGTGGCCATGCCTACGGCGATCCCAGAAGCACCATTCACGAGAAGATTCGGCAGCCTTGCGGGCAGAACAACCGGTTCCCTCAAAGTATCATCGAAGTTGAAGGTCCAATCGACAGTTTCTTGATCAAGATTGGCAAGCATCTCATCCGCTACACTGCTGAGCCTCGCCTCTGTGTACCTCATGGCAGCAGCGGGATCATTATCTATACTTCCAAAATTTCCCTGTCCGTCCACAAGGGGCATTCGAACAGTGAAATCCTGTGCAAGCCTCACCATTGCATCATAGACAGCCATTTCTCCATGAGGGTGCCATTTACCAAGTACCTCACCAACCAATCTCGCACTTTTCTTATACCCAGAATTTGATCTCATACCCAGGTCGTTCATAGCGTAAAGGATTCGACGCTGTACAGGCTTCAATCCGTCCCTAGCGTCCGGGAGGGCCCGTGATACGATTACGCTCATTGCATAATCGAGATAAGAAGAGCGCATCTCTTCAACAATTTGAGTCGGCTTGATGAAACCGAATTCTGACTTACTGGATGTCATCAATTACTCCTCTGCTTTCTCCCTTACTATGAGACACAATCCCATCAAAGTTACTTGCGATTTTCCCGGGGGTTCTGACGTTTGAATTCCGCTGTTGGGACCATTTGCCCAAGGGAGACAACTAGCCTCAAATCACGATCAATTATACCACAAAAAGTTGTGTTTTCTGGAGGAATTACACCCTCTATATTGTGGGCTTTGCTTTACGGACGAGTGTTTCGAAAAGCTTGTCGAAGTGCGGAGGAAGTTCTCTTCTTCTCTCCGGATGAAATTGGACTCCAAGAACCCAATCATGCTCAGTGCTCTCTAGAGCCTCGATGAGCCCATCTTCCATCGACCAAGCAGCGGACATAAGATGCTTTGATTTGTGCCTCTCCGTGACTCCCTGATGGTGCCTACTGTTCACCCGCACAAACCCACCAGAGCCTACAGTTGAAGAAAGGCGACAACCAGGAGAAATAAAAATGCGATGATAACTTGAATCCCTCTCACCCTTTTCATTGGGGGTAGCATTATGCCCATCAATTGATTGTGCCAGTTTTCCACCCATTGCGACATTAAGAACCTGCATTCCTCGACAAATGGCAAGAACAGGAGTATCCGAGCTAAGTATTGTGCTGAGTAGAGGTACTTCCAAATCATCTAGAGCCTCGTTATACCAAGACCCGGAACTTACCTCAGGTTGTTCGCCATACCACGAAGGATGCACATCAGCACCTCCGGCAATCAACAGGCCGTCAATCTGATGAGATACTTCTTTCAAATCCCCTGTTTCCCCCGGGATGATGTAACGAACCTCGGCCCCGTACTTTTCAACCATATCTGAGTATGGTCTTCCACGCTGTCTATCCGAACACGTGACGCCTATTATTGCTTTGTCTTTAATCATTCTGGTCTTTAATGCCGATTAATTCTCTTCCGGACTAATTCCGTGGTAATCTGGTTCTCTTTTTTCTCTAAATGACTTCAAAAACTCTTTATGTGCATCAGTCTGCTGAGATTTTGAAAATATCTCACTCTCCATTTCCATTACCCTAGAAGGATCATCAAGAAATTGATGCTCTCTTACCATCCGTTTGATCTCGGCAAGTTGCCACGCAGGATTGAACGCGATCAAGGCGGCCAAATCTACCGCCCTCTCAATCAATTCATGATCCGGATAGACATGGTTAACCAATCCAGTTTCGAGAGCCTCACTAGACTCGATAAACCTGCCCGTCAGCATAAATTCCATTGCTTTACCAATTCCGACCGTCTGGGCCAAGAGATGTGTACTGGCATACTCTGGCGTCAGTCCTATATAAGCAAACCTAAAAGATATTCTCGCATTCTCCGCCATGACCCTAATGTCACAACCCATGGGCATAGTAATACCTAATCCGATTGCGTAACCATTTAAAGCGCAGATCACAGGTTTAGATTCTCTGATAAAAATCGGCCATTTCGGGAAGCGATCAATTTGGTCGTCTACTGATCCGGATTCCCCTCTTACCGTGGCCTCGAATCCACTCACATCTGCTCCAGAACAAAATGCCCTTCCTGCTCCGGTAATAACGATTGATCCGACCTCTTTGTCATTGTTAAAGTTCTCTATCTGTTCGCGGATTTCCCTACCCATCGTTGCGGTTACTGCGTTTAGATAGTCAGGCCGGTTAAGCGTAATAATCCCTACTCTTCCTTTTCGCTCCACTAGAATTGATTCCCAATCTTTAATTCCCGTCATTGAAATACTCCCTCATTTAAGGGTGAAAGCGCCTATTTTCCCTTACTTTTTGCCCGAGACTTGCAACTTAACACAGCAGTTTTACAGGAACAACAAATCAGGAAGGTTCTACCTAATGATCCTCGATAATCTATCCTGTGTTGTTGTTAGTAGGACAACAAATATACGATTCTTCAAAGAATTTTGGCAGCCTCTAATAAAATGAAATTACAAAGAGGGTACTTTTATGAAGATCATCAACATAACAGCCGTGTATCCAAACTACCAGAACGTGGTCCCATCGTGGAGAACCCACTTCTGGCAAATAGTCGTCCGGGTCGACACTGATGCAGGCGTTTCAGGATACGGGTACGGCGGGGGCGGTAGGGCTGCTGTAGAAGTAATTAACCGACATTTATCGGAATTAGTTATAGGTAGTGTAATAGACTCGGTAGACGATATAGCTAAGCTCTGGGACGAATTATACATTCCGACACTTCCCTATGTGCCGAAGGGCGTGGCCATCATGGCAATTAGCGGGATTGATCTTGCTATTTGGGATTTGCTTGGCAATGCCGAGGGTCAGCCAGTGTACAAGCTGATAGGCCCTCCCCAAAAAGATAACATCCGTGCCTATGCGACAGGGATAGATACCGAGTGGTATGCAGAAATGGGATTTACTGCACACAAATTCCCTCATAAATGGGAGTCAAAGAAAGATTATGAGATTGCTATTCGACGATCAGAAAAGGCTAGGAATTTAATGGGTCCAAAGGCGCTAATTATGATTGATACCTATATGTCTTGGAACCGCGAGACCACAATCCGAATGGCGAGTAATCTCAGAGATTACAGAATCTATTGGTTCGAAGACATCCTTACACCAGACGATTTAGTAGGGCAATCCGAATTAAGGGACATGGTAAATCCGATTTTGATATCTGGAGGTGAACATGAATTTACTCACCATGGTTTCCAAAGTCTCGCCCAGAGTGAGGCTTTGGATCTATGGCAACCTGACATTACATGGTGTGGCGGGATAACCGCAGGATTACGAATATTAGAAATTGCGCAGGTAAATGGAATCCCCGTTGTGCCTCACCGTGGAGGAGAAGTGTGGGGACTCCATCTGATCACATCTTCTAGATGTGACGACTTAGCGGAGGTCTTACCAGGTTCTCAAGGTGCGCAGAAAGATAATCTTTGGCTCGGGGAACCCGCTGTGAAGGATGGTTTCATTTGCCCTACTGATGACCCTGGTTTCGGGGTCACTGTCAATGAAGAACTGCTCCCCTAGTATGGCACCAGAACTAATCAATCAATTGTACTGTCAATCAAGCCCTTGATGTATCCATATACGTACGCGAACCCTACCATCTTAGAATTCTCCCCTGACATGCTAGGTACATGATCTGGCATTAGCATATAAGGATATCCAACCTCTTTGTACGTGTTCACGCATGTGCGCATGTCTACATCGCCATCGTCAACATATGTTTCTATGAAGTCTAAAAACTGTCCGCGTATATTTCTAAAATGCACGTTGAATATCTTTTCTCGCTCCCCAAAGTAGCGAATTACATCAAATATTTCTTCGGCAGGATTATCCAGCATTTCGGCTACCGTACCTTGACAGAAATCAAGTCCTTGATAGGGACTGGGATAAAGATCTATAACCTTCTTGAGTCCTTCAACACTGCCAAGCACCCTATCGACACCTTTGAATCCTTCCCGCTGAGGCATACCGAGGTCGTGTGGATGCAATGCCATTCTTACCTAATTCTCGCCGGCTACAGGAACGTCTCTCTTTAAAAATAATCTATTCGATCCCACATCATGTCAGCATCAGTTAAGCCTGCTATCGTCAGTGGAGAATCTTGAACAGCCTTAGCGTAGCAAAAGCTCGAGTTTCCGATCCACCTTGCCATTTTTCACCATCAGTACTAACAACACCTAGTGGCGTCATGTTGTATTAGACTGCCGGGATTCCTGCCAAGGCACAATTACGGATTATATTTTGAATTAGCTCAATTTCAAAATCCCTCTCTGGGCTTTTCCCAAGCATGGTGTTCGGATACTCTGCATTGGATATTTTATGGGAATTCAAAGACAGAGGGATGAAGTCCAAACTTATCCCGAAAGACTCCGCATGTTCCCTATACTTGGTCAGAGTCTCAGCTGTCCATGACTCCGGATATTTGGGCGGGTAGCCACAAATGTGATTGACCCCAACCTGAGCAAACACCCGATAATCATCGTCGTTTCTGGCTTTTAGCTGTGTTCCTACATGCATCATATCCTCCTGAAGGATGAGGTTATTCGAGCGTGGTGACCTTTCTCGAATCGATAAATTCCCAATCGATTTCATATCCCAATCCTGGTGCCGTAGGAGCTTCAATCATGCCCTCAATATTACGGGAAATATCATCGACGAGGCCGAAGCGATGGGCCTCCGTTGGCTGCCACCATTCGAAGTACGTGCAATTTGTGACCGAATATATAACGTGTAGATTTGCTATATTTAATAGAGAGTTCCCCGCAGTACCTATCTCACAGTTTAATCCAAATCCCTCCGCCATTGAGCATAACTTCTTTAGTCCCGTAATCCCAAGTTTCGCTGCCGTACCCCGTACGAGTCTGTTCGAGTTCAATCTGATCATTTGCGCACCCTGAAAAAATTGATTTTCCGATTGGTCACTCATGCAAATAGGCACCTTGAGCCTTTCAGTCAGTTGTGAAATCGCATCAAGATCGTAGTACGGCACCGGATCTTCGTACCAATAAAAACCGTTGTCGTCCAGAGCTCTGCCAATGTTGTATGCTTTACGAAAATCGTAGCCACAATTTGGATCTAGCATTAGTTCCATGTCGTCTCCGACAGAATTCCTTACCATCCCTACCATCTCAATAGTTTCCTTACCGCCCATAACTCCGGGGTGAATTTTGTACGCACGGAACCCTTGTGAACTTATTTCTTGCGATTCTGTTACATATCCAGCGGGCGTAGTGTGGCGAGGAGGATAGGTCGCGTATGGCTCGACCTCGTATCTTTGAGCACCCAACAGTTTGAAAACCGGCAATCCCGAAGCTTTACCGGCGATATCCCATAAAGCTACGTCTACAGGAGCCCATGCAGTCATCTTCATACCCCGTCGACCTGAAAGCAATCTAAGTCGGCTCCACAGAAGTTCACGATCCGCGGGATCAGTACCTAAGATTTCCTGTTTAAGCACTTTTAGAATAGGGCCGTACAAGGAATCACCGCCATTACGGAACTCCCCCACGAAGCAATTCCCCTCTAGTCCTTCGTCCGTGAATATACGTAGAACTCCCTGTTCCACCTCACCAAAAAACCTACCTAGATCGGAGTTGAGTCCGGTATCTGGAAGTTCGCGCTTGATGACGTCTATCTTCATGTCAGTAATTCTCAAATGAAATCTCCATTTTTCGTCTATAAGGAGTCTCGAAACTACTTTTATTAACCGTTCCGGAACTCGCAAAGCAAATTATACGGGAGTGCCCCTGAACTACTCCTTTGAAAGATTTTCAACCAATCTAGTTAGAGATAATTTAATTATCTCTCGGGAAGCCAGTGGTAGAATCGCGGAATGCGTATTCTTAGGAGAGCTGCGCACTGGACACCTAGTAGTCGTATTTACTATGGATGGATAGTGTTAGCTGTTGGGGCAATGGGTACGTATGCTGCCACGGGATCGGCCCAGGTAACACTGGCCGGAATCCAGACACTTATGTTTGAAGATACTGGATGGGATCGTAGCACTATCGCTATGGGCGTAAGTATCGGCACATGGTCTGCTGGATTGCTAACACCAGTGTTTGGGAAAATTGCAGACACGCACGGTCCCCGTATAGTTATGCCCATAGCGGCATTGATCACAGGGATCTGCTTTTTTTGGATTGGTGGCATGTCCTCCGTATGGCATTTTTACGCCGCCTATATAATATCCAGGGGATTTGGGAACCCCGCACTGGTGGGTGTGGTTCCTAAAACTGTAGCCGTAAATTTTTTCCGAAAGCGCCGGAACTTTGTTCTAGGTTTGGTTTCCATGGCAAGACCATGTTTCGGTGCAATAAATGTACAACTAATTACATTAATAGCCATATGGTCTAGCTGGCGCACCGCCTATCGAATACTTGGCGGTTATTCCGTTCTGCTCTCGATACCACTTTTAATCTTCATGAGACGAAGGCCTGAAGACATTGGCCTTCTTCCAGATGGCGAAACATCTTCTTCATCATCGGAATCGGAGGGATCTGGCAGATCATATTCAGATCGTTTACAAATGCCATTAGAAAAGAGCTGGACTGCACCCGAAGCTGTTAGGACTAGCGCACTATGGCTAGTAATCTCGGCAGAGTTTTTGATTATCCTGACCTCTGGGACCCTAGGATTTCAGTTGGTACCTTACCTAATAGATTCAGGAATATCATTAACCGCAGCGGCGGCGGCATGGAGTCTAAGTTCATTGTTGAACGCATTTTCTAATCCCATTTGGGGATTTCTCTCCGACAGTTATTCCCCCCGCCGCCTAGTTTTAACCGCTCTCCCTGTGTGCCTACTTGTAACTTCTGTATTCTTAATAATAGATGGCGGTCTCCCAGGATTTTTTTGCGTGATTTTTTGGGGTGCTAGTAGCGGGGGATTGAACGTTTTAGGAGGAATGATAATCGCAAGCTACTATGGCAAGGATTCTTTCGGAACTATCTCAGGCATTATGGGTCCTTTTCAGACGTTTGGACTGGGGATCGGGCCTACTTTAGGGGCGCTGCTTTTTAGTGGTACAGGAGGGTATCGGGTCCTATTTATTTTTGCTCTCACATCATATCTCGGTGCTATCCTTTTATTCATATTTACAAAGAAACCCGTATCGCCCATGGGGAAACAAAATCCGGAATGATAATCCACCAGGACTCTTGTTTGTTGTCAAAATAGCTAGAATGCAAAAACTCTTCGCCAGTCACAAAATGACTTTTAAATAATGGGGTAATTAAATGAAGCCTTTCCACTCGTCGGATATAGTGGTGATAGGAGGAGGAGCTTCTGGTTGCGCGACCGCTTATTATCTTTCAAAGAAAGGGGCTAGCGTAACTATCATTGAGAGAGAAGGCATCGCGACTCAGGCCTCTGGGTACTCCGCCGGTATGTTGAACCCTTTGACGGGAATAGGTATCCCAGGTGGGTTACAAAACATTTCAAAAATGTCATTCCGGTTACACCAAAAACTATGGGATTCTCTCATAGAGGAGACCGGTTTTAATTTTCATCCGGAAAAAGTTTCCACGATCGATTTATTATTCGAAGAATCGGAACTACCATCACTGGAGAATATTCGCAAAACCTATGAAGCTGAGGAGGGTTTTGAATCCCATTGGCTTGAAAAATCAGAATTAGATGCCATTAAGCCTTCCCTATCCCCTGAAGCGAAAAAAGGCTTATATACATGGGGTAATTGTTCCCTTGACAGCATGATTTTGACTAAAGCCTTCGCGAATTCAGCAATGAAATCCTCGGGTTTTCTCATTACGGGCAATGCCACCGGGATAGAATCGCAGAACGGCAAAGTAACCGCAGTAACGACAAGAGACGGAAAAATAGACTGCGGAGCCGTGGTGTTTGCATCAGGTCCTTGGTCGGCTGAGAGTGAGAAATGGCTTAACATCTGTATACCGGTAACACCTTTGAAGGGTCAGATAATCAGAACAAAACTTCGGTCCGGAGAGGCGCAACCAACCCATGATTTCAACGGCTCAGGAGTATCCCTTTACCGTAAACGCGACGGCCTTATTTGGGTCGGAGCAACTGAGGAAAACATAGGTTTTGATCAGTCACAAACCGTTGAGGCGAAGAGGCATCTTCTTACAAATGCCTCAAGAATCATGCCTGAAATAAAGCATTCTGAGGTGATTATGCACACAGTATGTTTGAGACCCATCACCCCGGATTGGCTTCCAATCATTGGCAGAGCTACGGATTGGGAGAACGTCTGGCTTAATACAGGGGCTGGGAAAAAAGGGATTTTACTATGTCCTGCAATGGGTAAAGCTATTGCCGACCTAGTAGTAAGCGGTAATACAGACGTGCCAATTCAAGGGTTCGATCCAAGCCGCTTCCAATGAATATTATTCTTATACGCCGGGTTCATCTAACTGCAGTCACCCTCTCTATTGTGCTTGCTACTCTGGGTTGCTCATCAATAGAAGAGAACCCAATAGAAAAAAACATAGCCCCCGCCGATTTGAGAATTGCTCTTGCTGTAACAGACCTCAACTTAGGAAAGAATCGAATCGCCTTCGGCGTCATTGAACCAGGAATCGGCCCCATCCAAGACGCAGATGTCATCCTAGAAACATATTTCCTCGACGGTAATCCCGATAAGAGTCCAGTAGAAATTCTTGGAACTGTATTCCGCAAATGGCCAACAAATCAGGGGGGGGTGTATACCACTAACGCCACGTTCGCTAATCCAGGTAATTGGGGTATTTTAGCCAGGGTCGATCAAAAGACCGGGGATAGCCGCGTGGCTTCCGCGAATATTGTGATTAAAAAAAAGTCCTTGTCACCCTACATAGGAAGCAAAGCTCCACAGTCTTTCACCAAGACAGCTTCTCTCGGAGACGATATGTCACGTATCACCTCCGATCCTAACCCACACATGCCCCTCTATACTAAATCCATTTCAGAGGCGGTTACGTCAGGTAAAGTCTCTGTAATTCTGTTCGCAACACCGGCCTTCTGCAGGACGGCTACATGCGGCCCACAGGTAAAAACCATCGGTAGACTGGAGAAAAAAATGGGAGATTCGGTAAACTTCTTACATGTAGAGATTTACGATAATCCCCACGAGATTCTTGGTGACTTAGCGAATGCTGAGGTCTCCCCCGAAGTACGGAAATGGAATCTTCCTAGCGAGCCTTGGACCTTCGTCGTTGACTCTGAAGGTACAATCTCGGATCGCTTTGAAGGATTCGCAACTGAGGGTGAGATAAAGGAGGCGATATCATCTCTGACAAGGTAGAATCCTCAGCTTGATTTAAAATGCTAGAATGTCTCAAGCTCGGTCCGGCCCACTGGGAAGGGCTTCTGTATTACCCGGCGGCATAATTCCGGGAAACTTGAACGGAGTTTATGAGCATTTACGCTCTAACAGAACTGCTAGAGTCGGCTCCCGCCTACAGGCAGCTGGCCGATTCACTGCGCCAGAACAAATCACTATCTAGTACACAGGTAATCGACGAAGCTGTTCCTTTTCTTTTAGCGACCCTATGGAGAGATCTTCGCGCGCCCATCCTAATTATTTGCCCTTCGGGAGAGCATTCCAGGAGGCTTGAAGAACGTATTTCGGCGTGGACCGAAGGTGAAGGGTTCCCCCTAAGGTTTGGTGAAAGCGAAACGCTACCTTTCGAACGTCTTGTGACGGACTGGGAAACTTCTCAACAAAGACTTTCCACTTTAGCAGCGATCGCGAATCCAAATAACACGTCTCCACTAGTGATTGCTTCAACAACAGCTATTTGCCAGGGCACTATCCAACGAGAGATCTTTAATAGAAGCAAGCACACGTTATGCCTTGATGATGAAGTTTCGTCAGAAGAACTTTTGATGCAATGGCAGCAAATGGGATACAGAATAGAGCCAACTGTCACTTCTCCTGGAGAAGTTGCTCGACGTGGAGGGATACTAGATATTTATCCTCTCGGTTCCGAAAATCCCTACCGCATAGAACTCTGGGGCGACGAAATAGACAGTATCCGAAAATTTGATCCCACTACACAAAAATCCCTCGTCCAAGTGAAATCTGTTGAAGTGTTCCCCGCCAGAGAAACGCTTCCAATGATGTTGAGTAATGAGGCGATCGATAGGATCCTAGGACGAGTGGACCTTTCAGATTGTTCACCAAGTGAAATTGAGCTCTTTAACAGTGAGATGGATCTCTTATTAGAAGGTCACGAAATCGAAGACCTAAACCTCTATTCAGGCTTCTTCAACCAGGGAAATTTACTAGATTATTTCCCTGACGACGGGATCGTAGCTGTCTATAGACCTGCTGACGTTTCCAGTGCGGCTTGGGATACAGAGGAGAGAATAGAAGAGCTGAGGCGGGCAAAGGAGGGGCGCGGTGAACTTCCGTACAACTTTCCTTCTAATCATGTCAAGTGGAGCAAGATAGAAGCGACGCTCGCAAACAAGCGTCGGCAACTGAAAGTGATGCCTTGGGGCGCTGAGGATCTTATCGTACAAGACATGCACATCATGCCTTTCAGTTCTCCACCCACATATGTCGGAGATATTGATGCTTTGGCAGACGATGTCAGAATGTTTCTTGAAACAGAGGGAAGGGTTATAGCCTCAAGTTCTCACTCGTTAAGATTTAGGGAGTTGCTCGAGGAGCAAAAATTGTCCCCAGCCCTCCCCGAAGATTTCAAAAATATTCCGAAGAAAGGCACAATAACTATCATCCAGCCGGGTTGTGAGAATATAGGGGACGGATTTGTGTTGAACGTCTCAGGACAAAGACTAATGATGCTCGGAGATACTGAGATCTTCGGCATGACAAAGCAACGACGTTCGGCCCGACAACAAAGTGCAAGAAGAGAGGCATTCTTTGAAGAGATTTCTCCTGGTGACTATGTTGTTCATGTGGAACACGGTATCGCCCGCTTCGTCGGAACCGGCAGAAGAGGTTCCGAGGACAATCAACCAGCCGAAGGTCAGGAATACCTTATATTAGAGTACTCTAAAGGTGACAGGCTTTTTGTGCCGCTAGACCATCTTGATAGGGTTGCTCCCTACGTAGCACCAATGGAAAGGTCGCCTTCCCTTACAAGATTGGGTACCCAGGAATGGAATCGTACTAAAGCGAGGGTGGAAAGATCCACCAAAGAGATGGCATTCGAACTACTCTCACTTTATGCAGAGAGAGAACTTGCCGAAGGCCACCCAATGGGCCCAGATACAAGATGGCAGATTGAACTGGAGAATTCCTTCCCCTATGAGGAAACTCCTGACCAACTTTCTACTCTATCTGAAGTAAAAAGTGACCTTGAAAATTCACGACCTATGGACAGGTTGGTATGCGGAGATGTCGGCTACGGCAAGACAGAAATCGCCCTTAGAGCGGCTTTCAAGGCTGTGATGGACGGCAAGCAAGTTGCGGTGCTCGTTCCAACGACAGTACTTGCCCAACAGCACTTCGAGACCTTTTCAAGTAGGTTAAATGCGTTCCCTGTAAAAGTGGAAATGCTTAGTAGATTCCGCTCTTTCCGCGAACAAAAAAATATAGTCGATAAAGTAAATAATGGAGATGTCGATATATGTATCGGTACGCACAGGCTCGTGCAAAAGGACGTAAAATTCAAGGATCTGGGACTAATAATCATAGATGAAGAGCAGCGATTTGGTGTAGCGCACAAGGAACGCCTAAAAACAATGCGTAGCCAGGCTGACGTTTTGACTCTTACTGCGACTCCCATCCCCAGAACACTTCATATGTCCCTAGCTGGGGTTAGGGACATGAGCACAATAGAGACGGCGCCACAAGAAAGGCTGCCTATCAAGACTTATGTCTCGGAGTTCAGTGATGATCTCATTCGGGAGGCAGTCTTGCGTGAGCTGGACAGGGGGGGACAGGTATATTTTCTCCATAATCGAGTATACAACATCGAATACATGGCCGAATATGTCGGGATGTTGGTACCTGATGCTAGAGTAGGAATCGCTCATGGCCAAATGTCAGAAGACCAACTTCAAAAGTCCATGATGGAGTTCACTCACGGTAGGATAGATGTTTTAGTTTGCACTACCATCATAGAGTCAGGTTTAGATATTCCAAATGCTAATACGCTTATTATCAACCGGGCTGACAACTTCGGGCTCGCCCAACTTTATCAACTGCGCGGCCGCATTGGGAGAAGCTCTCGCCGAGGATATTCTTATCTTTTGATACCACGTGCCAGAAGCTTGACGGAGGCAGCGGACAGAAGGTTAAGAGCCATGTTAGCTGCAACCGAACTTGGATCTGGATTTCGTATCGCTATGAAAGATCTTGAGATTCGAGGCGCGGGAAATATTTTAGGAGCTGAACAGAGCGGCAACATTCACGCGGTGGGGTTTGATTTATATACACGTCTGCTTTCGACAGCCGTGGAAGACTTAAGAGCGCAAAAATTAGCAGAAGAGTCCGGGAGTGAGCCCCTCATTAAAAGCGAGGAAAGCACTGTATCAGTGGATCTGCGAATACCAGCAGCTATACCTGAAGAGTATGTCTCAGATCTTCCCACTCGATTGGACGTTTACCAGAAACTAATCAAGACCAGATCGCTGGAGGAAGTAAAAGTCCTTGAGAGTGAACTGCGAGATAGATTTGGGCCACTTCCATGGCAGGCTACGAATCTTATATATGTGAAACAACTCAGACTGAAGGCACAAGACAGTGGAGCAGAATCAATCATCAGGAATGGAGACAAGATCACCTTGCAATTTCCTCATGAAGTCAGTGGAGCCAGCGCAGCACTTACAAAGCTTCTGGGTCCTAGATGGATTATTGGCAATAAGCAAATACGAACCACGGTAAAAGGGCTGGGAGACAGTTGGGAAGATCAATTAATTGAGACAATTGAGAAACTAGCGGACTTCCAAAAAGAGATGACTAAGCGATTCGATAAAGCGATCGCCATTTGAAATAGTTTACAGAGCGGTAAATAACCCGTAATTAATCGATTTTCTCCAACACTTCCTCTAATTCCAACATACCTCCAATACGCGGGCATTTAACATATCCTTGATGATTACCGTCTCTGTCAATAAGCACGGGGAATATACCCACCTTTTCCGCCCCTTGTACATCTGAACCTATTTGGTCACCCACATGTACGGACTCTTTTGCCAGGCATCCAGCCCTATCAAGAGCTGCTAAGAAAATCGGCGAATGAGGCTTTTCCGAGCCAACTTCATAAGATGTCACGGCAAAGTCTAAGTGTTCGGTAAGTGCAAATTTATCAAGTAGCACTGGTCCCGACCTGTTCATATTTGAAAGAAGTCCCAACCTCAGCTTTCTACCTTTAAGCCTACCAAGTACAGGAATAACATCGTCGTATATCATCATGTCATATGGAATCGACCGAACAGCCTTCCATATCTGTCCCGCAGTTTCCAGATCTACAACAACTCCGGAACCAGCGATTACCCTTCTCTCATATTCTTTGAAAAATTCATCGATTTCCAATTCATTTCTATTTCTCAGTGGATGAACCGAATTCTGATCCGTCATATATGAATCGGCTTCGCCATAACCTTGCAGGGTACCCCCTTCAGTAAGAGTGATACCGAATCCTTTGCAAGCTTGGGATTGGATCTCAAATCGAGACGGGCTAAAACCTGCCAAAGTTCCATAAAGGTCAAAAAAAACTGCTTTAATCATTCCACAGATATAATATCAGCGTTGATGGCTACTACTATGAGGTTTTTTACGCCCTTTCACAGATTCAATTCCGAAGTATAAGAGTAGGGTTATATGCAGTCAGGAAAGCTTCCACTTGAATATCTCAAGACAATCCTAGGGGGACTTTCATCAAATGACCCGAGGGTGGCTCTGGGACCAGCTGCAGGAGAAGACGCGGCTCTCATAGATATGGGTGACAAATATCTCGTAGCGAAAACTGATCCTATTACCTTTGCGACGGATCGGATCGGCTGGTATGTCGTACAGGTTAACGCCAACGATATTGCGGTTATGGGAGCAGTCCCCAAATGGATGATGGCTACCATACTGCTACCTGAAGGAAGCTCCGAGAAAGAAATAGAGTCCGTCATTGCCCAGCTGAACGAAGCTTGTGACAATATCGGGGTCAGTCTTATAGGAGGACACACAGAGATCACATATGATCTGCCCAGACCGATAATTTCAGGTGTCATGCTTGGAGAAGTAGAGAAGGGTAAAGAGGTTAGATCGTCGGGCGCTCAAGAAGGGGACTCGATAATAATGACGAAGGCAATTGCCATTGAAGGTTGTTCGATCCTTGCTTTGGAGGCAGGGAACAGACTGATCGAAGCCGGCTTATCTCAGGAGGACGTGGATGCGGGTAAACGTTTGTTAAACAATCCTGGAATTAGCATAGTTAGAGACGCTAGGATCTCCGTGGCAGCCGGAAAAATAACCGCCATGCATGATCCAACAGAAGGAGGAATAACAGGAGGATTAAGGGAACTCGCAATGGCATCGGATTTAGGAATGAAAATAGATCAGAACTGCATCGCGCTCACAACTACAACTAGACAATACTGTGACGCCCTGAGTCTTGATCCATTGGGATTGATCGCTTCCGGTAGCTTACTAGCTTGCCTTCCGCCAGAAAACGAAAAAACAGTAATAGAGGCGTTATGGAGCGAAGGTATAGCGGCGTGGAAGATAGGTGAAATGGTTAAGAAATCCTTAGGTATTAAGATTACTTCTGGCATTGGAACTCGAGATTTACCAAAGTTCGAACGAGATGAGATAGCTCGTTTTTTTTCAGCATAGATTTACCATTGTAGAATCGCCCAATAGAAATACTCTGTATTGAATAATCGATTAAGTCACGGTGAAATCTATTGATAAAAGTCCAAGGCAATTACGCATTCACCAAACCCGTTAAGGAAGTATGGGAGTCACTTCAATCAGCCGAAGTATTGTCTGACTGCATACCAGGATGTGAAAACTTTAGTCAGAATGGTGAGAGTTCATACGACGTAGAAATTCGGATAAAAATCGCCGCGGTTACTGGCAAATATACAGGCAACGTTACAATTACGGACGCTGCCTACCCTGACACATACACCATGACTGTGCGGGGCAAGGGTTCAGGTGGCACCATTATGGCCAGAGGTGTTTTAACTTTCGGTCAAGATGAGATTGGGACAGTGGTGGCTGTAGAGGGCGAGGCTCAAGCCAGCGGTATGATCGCCCGAGTCGGTCAGAGGATATTAGGCGGAGCTGCCAAGCTTTTGATGAACCAGTTTTTTCAATGTCTCAAAGAAAAATTAGATGGCTAACGTAATAACAATTTAATCCTTAAAGGAACCTCCTATGCAAAGAGCTTTTATAAAGTCTGAAACAGACAGTGGTGTGCTAGTCCTTACAATGCACGATCCAAAAACTCGTAACTCAATCGGTTTAGAGATGATGGCGGAATTAGAGGAAGAGTTAAACAGGCTAGAATCGGATCCAACACTTCGTGCGGTGATCCTGACCGGTACTGATCCTTCATTTTGCTCAGGAGCGAACGTTAAACAAATGGGAACAGAAAGTGAGTCCCATGACGACGATCCCCTTCCAGATGATCGTTCTCCTTGGGATGTTCTACAAGAGCAGTGGGATATTCAATCCGCAAAGGGAATGAGAGCCAAAGATGAGATCGAAGGTGTCCGGTATTTTCCTCTAAGACTTCATGACCTACAAAAGCCCTCAATAGCCGCCGTAAACGGTTCCGCGATAGGATTGGGTATGGGAATCGCCCTTTCATGTGACATAAGATTCGCATCTGAAAATGCGAAGTTTTCAGAGATGTTCGTTCGTAGAGGCTTAATTCCAGCAGACGGATCATGTTGGCAACTACCACGTATGATAGGCTTGGGCAACACCTTGATGCTACAGTACACGGGAGATGTACTGGAATGCTGGGAAGCTGAACGGCTAGGAATCGTGAATCGGGTAGTAGATCATAATGAACTCTTGGAATCTACACTAGAGTTTGCCCATAGAATTGGAAACGGTGCCACTTATTCCATGGCTTTAATAAAAAAGCTCGTCCACCGATCTCTCGAGGTTGATCTAGCTGAAAGCCTAAGGTTGGCAGGTCCTGCTCAAGATTTAGCAAGAAGGAGCGAAGATCATAAAGAAGGTGTCCAGTCGTTTGTTGAGAAACGTCCAGCCAATTTCAAAGGGCGTTAATAAAACCGCTAACTCGAGAACTGAGAGTCCAATCCGTTAACAAACCAACGAACTGCCGATTCAAATGCGCCGGGATGTTCCTGGTAGAGCCAATGACCTCCCCCTTCAAGCTCAGCTAAAAGGCTGCCAGGAAGACTTTCCCGCATCTTCACCGCAATATCGTGTGTCAAAAGATCACTTTGGCGACCTCGAATAATAACTGTTGGACATCGTATGGATTTCCAAACATCCCAAAGATCGGGTCTTTGATAGGATTCCAATAGGAGTCTGTCCCGCTTCCATATCCTAGTAGTGCTGCCGGCTTTCACTGGTTTGGTCATTACCTCCGCCTGGCTCAATAGCATAAGATCGGACGACTGAGGTTGGCGTAAACGCAGTCTTTCGACGACGTCAGCTATCGAAGACCATTCATCCGATTCGCTGAGATACCTATCGAACATACTGGCAGAAGAGACATTTGTTGAATCCGGATCGATATCAACCACTACCAATGCACGAACTTTGTGGGGATTACGGGCTGCATATGTGTAAACGTATCTGCCTCCTGCTGAATGTCCCACCAATATCGGATTATTTAGATTAAGCCTGTCCAGCAACGCGCCGATATCAGAAACATACTCTTCAAATCCGTATGCTCCATCAATTGGTCTGCCGCTATCGCCGTGCCCCCTACTATCCAGTGCTATAACCCTGTATTCTCCAGCTAAGCTTGCAGCAAATGTATCCCAACTTCGCGCGCAGTCTTGGAGGCCGTGCATTAAAACTATCGTAGGGGATTTTAGGTCTCCCCATTCGACAAAGGATAAATTAAACCCATCATGCACAATGGTTTTGGTCTCGAAAACTGCGTTCATGGTTCAGTTTAAACTCCTATAACCTTTCGGGTTTTCCCCATGATTGGTATTACGTATATCTTTATTCTCATTCAGGGATCTAGCCCAGGAGTCGAGTCTTGTCTCGCTAATTGAACCTACCCATCTACCAGATATGGTTCCGTCACGAGCCACAAAAAATGTCACAGGAAGCCCCGTTACTCCGTAATCGATGGTTACTCTTCCGTCAAGATCCAAAACGTTTGGAAAAGTTACGCCGAACTCATTTATGTATCGACGGGCCTCATCTTCGCCGTCCTGAACGTTAACACCGAGTATCACAAGGCCATCTTCCCTGTATTTCCTCCAGACTCGTTCCATGCCCGGAGTCTCCTCTCTGCATGGAGGACACCACGAGGCCCAAAAATTCAATATAAGTGGCAAACCTTTATAGTCATCTAATGTTGCCAGTTGAGCCCCAATAACTGGTGCGACAAACCCAGGGGCCTCTCGGCCCACAAGCTCCTTACCGCTTCGGCTAGTCGCTGTCGATTTGTTCATTAGTCCAGAGGCAAGTAACGCGGTAAATCCAGAAATAATTATCGCAAGGGCAAATATTGTCGCAATCTTTATATTTGAACTAATGTCTAACCTCGTCTTAAAGCTGTCGGTTAGACTGCCGATAGCATATATCGACCTATTTCAAAATCTAAAAACACTCTTCTTGGAGATCCTTGCTTAACAACCGTGGCTCATCTAATAAAATATTTCTATTCGCCATCGTTCTCGATACGCTACATCGCTCTAAATTTCTAGACAGAAATTTCTTGCTAGATTATCGATCTGTCAGCACTAGCCTGGTCTAGGTTTGCGATTGACTTCCACAATAACGAGGGAAAGTTTCGGTTCCCCTCGCTAGAATTTTGAGGATGTACAAATACTCTTAATATGTAGACCGCCTAGCTTCAAGGTTAGAATGCACATCGATAAGAACTGTCTTTCCACTCGCGTTCAACTGCTTTGCTTGCTCTAATGCACCCGCAACTTCCTCGGGCTTGGTAACGGTGATTCCCACGGCTCCCATGCCTTCTGCTATCTTGGCGTAATCACCGGTCATATGTGTTGTCCCAAACGCCTCGCGAGCAGTAGGGTACCCACCTGGATACGTCGCCATGCCGCCATTATTAAGAAGAACGGTCGTAATGGGCGCTCCCGCCCTGACTGATGTTTCGATGTCCAGACCGGACATACCAAAGGCTCCATCTCCCATAAAATTTATACAAAACTTATCAGGACATGCCAGTTTAACCCCTGTCATCAATGGTATCCCATAGCCCAGGTGGGTCGTCTTGCCCCAACCAACATAGCTGTGAGGAACCGTTCCGGGATAGAAGGGCATAATCATGTCCCGAGGCGCCCCGGCATCGTGCGGCACAATGCTATTCACCTGGTCCAACACTTTTACCATTTCACCAATAACCCTGTAACCGCTTATAGGAACTTCGTCTGTCGCCAAGACTTCGGTCCAATCTGACATCCATTTGTCATGAAGGTCCTTAATTTCGCTTGCTACATTGGTAGACCCTTTCCTTCCATCTGAGCCTAGCTGGGCTTTGACCTCTCCTATTAGCATCTGAAGGGTGAGTTTAGAGTCACCTACTAACCCACAATCGACACTGAAGTCCTTGTTAAGATCCGCGACCGTTTCAGTATTATGGATAATCACCTTGCCATCCGGAATAGGCTGTCCATAACTAGTCCTAGACATGCTGGAACCGACAGCGAACAAAACGTCAGACTCTTGCAACCACGTACGAGCTTCTTGTGATGTCGCACCACTGCCTGAACCAAGGGAAAGGGGATGCCTTTGATCAAATCCTGATTTCCCTGGCATCGTGCAATAGACGGGAACCTCTATAAGTTCCGCGAACTCAGTTAACTCCTCTGATGCTCCTGACATGAGCACACCCATGCCAGACCATATGACCGGCTTTTTCGCAGAAAGAATCAATTCTATTGCCTTTTTTACGTCCTTCAACTCGGGCGAAAAGCGATGTCTACTTGGCGGGGAATAAGAACTGACTACAGAGTCTTCCACCTCCATCTCTCCAATATCGGCAGGAATTTCTACAATCACCGGCCCTGGTCTACCATTTCTCAAGGCATGGAAAGCTCTTCTCATCACTTCTGCCACTTGCTGTGGCTGAAAAAGAACTTCTGCCGATACTGACACAGACTGATAAGTCCTAGCAGGCGAAAAATTAGGTTTTACTGACCTAGCTCCCAACGGAGAACCGCCAGGTAAATAAAGAATGGGAATATTGTCGGCATAAGCTTGGGCGAGCCCACCCATACTATTCTCTGATCCTGGACCTCCCTGTGTTATGAGAACACCAAATTCTTCACGGTTCCTCATCCTGCTAAATCCGTCAACCGCCATAGCAGCGCCGCGTTCTTGCCTGAACATAACCGGATTTATACCTGCCTCTGCTACCGACTCTATGAGGTTGTTTGAAGGGAAGCAGCCTACCCATTCAACCCCTTCTTCCTTCAGAATCCGTGCCACCGCGTCAAGTACTTTCATAAATTTGGACCCTCCGTTCTTATTTGAATATACTGGTATATTACCTAGACTCACACTGTGCGTAAGCAGGAGTAAGTTGAAGTCCGCGCCATTGTAATTTGCGATCTTCTCTTTATCAACATCAACGTGAAAATCTGAGGAGGTTCAACTACCATGCGGTTGAAATTTACTACATATAAACCGACTGTGTTAGCATCGTGCTCAGCCACGAAAAGCAATCTACAAAAATAGGATCGAAGCTTGAGTAGAATACCCGAAAGCATCCGATTTCACCTTGAGACCGACATGGTCATTGATATCACAACCACAGGACGACGGACCGGATTACCACGTCGTATAGAGATATGGGCTCATTACATGAGAGGTAGAATATTTATTGCCTCCCGTCCTGGCAAAAGAAGCTGGCATTCCAACATGATCTTTAATAAAAAATTTATGATTCATTTCAAGGGCACGTTACCAACAACCTTGCCAGCAACTGCACGTCCCGTGTTCGATAAATCCGAAAGAGAGGAGATTTTTGGCATTATTAGTCAGGAGACATCCTTCGAAGAAAGAAAAAACATGGTCGTAACCGAATGGGTAGAAATGGGATGCTTGGTTGAAGTCACACTCAAATAGAATTGACGCTCTCGAATGATTATAGGTTCGAGGATACACTTCTTGCGTCAGGCCGCGTCGACGATGGATGAATGTCGCTCACTAGCCCTTACAGGTAGCATAGAAGGAACTGTGGTGTCAGCAAATTTCCAAGGCGCGGGAAGAGGCAGATTTCGACGGTTATGGCTATCCCCATCTGGGGAGAATATCCAAGTATCAATTCTATTACGTCCTACGATTACGCAACTTCCTTACCTAAACATGGCGGCAGCACTCGCTGCATCGAACACTGCAAGGGAGATCACTGGCCATCATAGTGAGATCAAGTGGCCCAACGACGTCCAATTAGCAGGAAAGAAACTATGTGGAATTCTCATTGAATCTGAAATATCAGGTGTAGAAGTAGATTTCGCAATCATTGGAATCGGCCTGAATGTAAATCTGGAACCCGGGCGACACGAAGAAATCAAGAATAGCGCCTCAAGCCTAAAGCAATTCTGTGGAAGAACCGTCAGTCGATCCCAAACATTTCGCATTTTACTGAAACACCTTGACTCTTACTATGAGAGGGTTAAATCTGGGGAGTCACTTACGTCGGAATGGGCTTCAAAGTTAAACATGTTGGGGTGCAACATAAATATCTCGTTCCCAGGGACAAACAAACCCAATATTAACTGTAAAGCAGATTCTATTAACGAAGACGGCTCGCTATCGGTCCGGGTTGATGACGGTTCAATGTTCACCGCAACAGCCGGAGAGGTTACACTTCGCTCCTGACAAACATCTGACCTTAGAAGATCAGCATCAACGGCACGGAGTACAACCGATGTTAGAAGCACTAAGCTTGACCGGCAAAGTCGTGGTTATTACCGGTGGTGGGACTGGTCTCGGACGAGAGATGACGCCGGCTATGGCAAAAGCGGGAGCGGATCTTGTAATCGCGGCACGAAGGCTCGCCCCGATCGAAGAAGTTGCACAGCAAGTACGGGCTATCGGGCGACGGGCAGAGGCCGTACCTACCGATGCCACAGATACAGAATCCGTACGATTACTTTTCGAACATGTAATCAAAGAATTTGGCAAAGTAGATATCTTATTTAACAACGCAGGTATAGTTCGTGAAGAAGGTCCAAAACCGATTTGGGAGATCACGGACGACAGTTGGAGAATTGGTATCGATGTAAACCTCTCTACTGCATTTTATTGTTCTAGAGCAATCTCCAAACATATGGCAGATAGAGGTTCAGGAAAGATAGTGAACGTATCTTCCGGTTACGGATTTAGGGGTGGTCGAGACAACTATATGTACGCTGCTGGTAAAGGAGGAATAGTGAATCTTACCAGAGCAATGGCCACAAGCTTGGGCAAATACGGCATCACTACCAACTGCATTGTCCCTGGCTTTATACCCACGGAAATAACAAACCCTGATAGTGAACGTTCTCGCCAAAGAGGAAGATTCATACCTATAGGACGAACTGGACTAACTAGGGAAATGGGTCCGTTGGCGGTGTTTTTAGCATCTTCTGCATCAGATTATATGAATGGGGAATTCTTGGTCATTGATGGTGGTGGTTTGGCTGGGGGAATAGCTCCTACTGGATATGCCCCAGAGATCCCTTTAAACATTTGATTGGAAATTGATACTGAAACTGGTCCATAAACAATTAGTAGGGGATTAAAACTATGGAAATTCCGGAGGGCTGGGATCTTACGGGTAAAAAAGCTGTCATCACTGCTGATCGAAGAGGATGGACAAAGTATTACGCAGGCGCCCTAGCAGAGGCAGGAGCAGATGTAGCTGTAGCAGGCTCAGAGAGTTCCGATATGATCGGGGCAGCCAAATACGTCAATGATCAAGGGCGAACGGGATTCACTCTGGAAACTGACCTCATGAAACGAGATTCTGTCAACTCCATGTTCGAACAAGCGATAGAAAAATTGGGCGGTCTAGATATTCTCGTAAACAATGCGAAAGTAGATTTTGGCAAAAGATTTGAGGCCATCACTGAAGATGAGTGGGATATCCTCATGAACTTCAACGTCAAATCTATGTTTCTTTGTTGCCAGGCAGCCGGCAATAAGATGATTGCAGCCGGACACGGACGTATTATCAACATGACTTCTAACTTGGCAGTTAGAGGACTCTGGAACTCAGTAGCTTCATGTGCAGCAGAGGGAGCAGTCCATCAGCTCACCCAATCCCTAGCACTAGACTGGGGCCGAGATGGTATAAGGATAAATGGAATAGGTGCAGGATGACTAACAACTGAAAACCAATCCGAAGAAAACCAAAAAGAGCTATTAGTCCGATATTTGCCGTCAAGGAGACGAGGCCACCCGTCTGATTTGAGCCCCCTATTAGTGTATCTCTCCTCTGACGAATGTGATTTCGTGAACGGACAAACGATCTTCATTGATGGCGGTGCACTTGCACACGCATAGACCTTTTAGAGAACTGATGAAGGTACGAGTTCAACCGGGAGCCAGCAAGAACTCAATAGAGCTAACGGAAACCGATCAAGTAAGAATACCCACAACTGTCTCGTCATTAAGAGGAAAAGCAAACAGAGCGATAATACAGATTATTGCGAAAATTCTAGGCGCGCCAGGAAGTTCTGTGGAGATAGTTCAAGGTGCTTCGTCTAGAAGCAAGCAGCTCCAATTTAACAACATGACTGCATTCACAGCGATAACCTTTCTGCGTTTGCATGACTGATTGTTGACCTGAGCTAAACCAATACTTTCTCAATCATTCTTCTAATCAGATCTAAGATCAATAATGCGACAATTGGGGAGAAATCAAACATACCTGTTTTAGGAAGAACTCTTCTTATAGGCCCCAATATAGGCTCAGTTATAGCGTATATTAGCCTCAGTAGGGGAACAAATGGACTCCCCGGCCCAACCTTAATCCAAGACATTAGAACTCTTGCCAAAATACCAAAATAAAGCACGGTAGAAAGAATATTCAGGAAATGGCTTACGAACTCGAGACCCAACTCTAGCCGCCCAACTCCACAGACCTGTCATAGGCGGCACGTATACCATCAATTATGGCGGCCCTAAAACCATCCTTTTCCATTGAAACAAGTGCTTCAATCGTTGTTCCAGCCGGAGAAGTAACCATATCTTTCAGTTCGGCGGGATGTTTTGCAGATTGTTTAACAAGTTCAGTACTTCCTAAAACGGTTTGAAGAACCAGACGCCTAGCCATGTCACGAGACATACCTAGATACACTCCCGAATCAATCATCGCCTCAATAAACAGGAACACATAGGCCGGCCCGCTTGCACTCAAAGCGGTGGCCATATCAATGTATTTCTCATCGTCTACGTAATACTCATCCCCCAGAGTTTTAAGAATCCGGCCTACAATCTTCTTATCACCTTCCAACACTTGAGTTGAGGCCGTCCACACAGACATTCCTTGTCCTATTTGCGCTGGGGTATTGGGCATTATTCGAATAACAGATTTATGAGACAATCCGTCCTTAATGGTTTGTGAGGACGCTCCCGCTATGATTGATGCGACACTTCTCGTATTTTCTATGTTTCCTGACAAGTCTGGAAAAACATAGGGTAACGTTTGGGGCTTCACAGCCAAAATAATTAATCCTTCAGCATCCAATATAGATCCATTTTGCTCGACAGTACGTATCCCAAACTCAGACTCCAAGAAATCTCGCCTGCCAGAAACAGGTTCACTCACTATAACTTCATCGGGTTGAGCGATATCAGCTTTAATAATCCCTCTAATTAGGGCCTCAGCCATAATCCCGCCACCTATAAATGAAATACCCATGTCCTTATTTTACTATCCCCCAAGTCCAGTAACCCGAAGTCGCTTGTTACGCAAGGCACTCACGGAAGTATGTTTTTGCTAGCAACCGAGATTGCGACCTTGATAGATTCCATCATGCTGATATGGTCCGCCAATCCTTTCCCAGCTATATCAAAAGCAGTGCCATGATCGACAGAAGTACGAACAAATGGAAGGCCTAAGTTGACGCTTACACTTCGCTGCCAATCATGCACTTTAATCGGTATGTGACCCTGGTCATGGTACATAGCCAAGCACACGTCGAATTTACCGTCTATATTTTGGTTGAACACCGTATCTGCAGGTATGGGTCCTGCAACATCAATGCCCATCGATCTAGCCTCTTCCACAGCAGGACTAATTTGTTTGGCTTCTTCATCTCCTAAAAGGCCGCCGTCACTTGCATGAGGGTTCAGAGCTGCCACACCGATGCGAGGCAAATTCCATCCCCATTTCTTGAAATGTTCGTCGGTCAGTACGATTTTCGCAAGGATATTCTCTTTAGTGACATAGTCACAGGCAACCCTGAGCGACCTATGTGTGGTCAGGTGAACAACCCTAAGGGTTCCAGCCATAAGCATAGTAGCTACTTGTTTTGCACCTGTTTGGCTCTGAAATATTTCCATATGGCCAATGTCCTTGTGCCCAGCCTCACTACACGCTTCCTTGTTAATAGGAGCTGTACTTATCGCTTGCACAGCTCCAGAGGCCGCGAGTTCTCCTGCTTTAAGTATCCACTCTACCGAGGCCTGCCCCGAAATTGCAGATATTTCCCCATATTCAAGTTCATTGAAATTCAGATTTCCTAGATCCAAAACGTCAATTATACCGTGCTCTCCGTCTATTTCCTCTAACGTATCTGCAGCTCGGGCGGATATTTTAGAGCCTATAATCCGAAGAGCGGCATTCATAGCGTCAGTATTGCCAACAACAAATGGCCTACACCTTTCATAGATAGATCTATCTATAAGTGTCTTCGCTGTAACCTCCGGCCCTATACCGGCTGCGTCTCCCATCGTGATGGCGAGAAAAGGCCTATCAGTCATCAAATACTCTCCTTAAACGTTAAGATGTCCGGAGTCCGAGGACATGATTATCAAAGATAATTATAAACCGGCAAGCTAAGATTGAGGGCCCATTACTATGACGAGGGCAACATTATCAACATCAAAGCAATTTGATCTATTAGTAGAATTTTGTGCAAGCTTAGCTGAAATAATCCGGCGCATGGCAAAGCCAATTGTTTTCAGCAATATAGCACACTGGAACAGCAGTCTAACGCTATACAGCCGTCCATAATGAATAGAGCCACGGTCTCGATATGATCTATACCCTAATAGTAGGGGGCATTTATCTGGATTACTCGCATTTATTGTAACCACAGTCAGGGCAGCTAAGACATCCTTCTTGGTGCAGAAGATATCCAGAACATTCAGGACACTTCGCCCCACTCGGGGTTGGCAAGTCTTCACTATCGGCCTCTCCCGAGGACGGAAAGAGACCTAGCTGAGCAGAGTTTCCTGCAATCGTTGCAACACCATCCCTAGCTTCGTTTTCTAATAGGTGACGACTCATAGCCAAGGCAACAGCGTCCGGAGCTGATCTCACTAAAGTCCCCCCATCCCATGCTGGATCGCACGTGATACCTTTAAGTTGATCTACTATCTGGCTAGGTTCTATACCTGACCTAAGTCCAAGTGATGCTAGTCTGGCAATCGCCTCTAAGTAAGCAGAATCGCAGCCTCCAGCTTTACCTAGATGAGCAAATACTTCGAAAGGGTGTCCACTTTCATCAAATGTGAGGTTCACAAACATTGTTCCGTGCCCTGTACGGACTCTGTCAGTTACTCCCATAACAGAAACTGGCCTCTGTCGTGGAACTTTAAGATGACCGTCTTTAGCAATTCCTTCATCTTTTTTGGCACCAGTTTCTAACACTTGCATAGACTTAGAGCCATCCCTGTATACAGTGACGGCTTTACACCCTGTTTCCCAAGCGAGTTTGTAAGCTTCCTTGACATCCTGAACTGAGGCGGAATTAGGAAGATTAATTGTTTTTGAGACTGAATTAGTCACATGTTTTTGCCAGACTGCCTGCATCCTAACGTGAGCATCTGCCGAGACCTTCATAGCAGTACGGTAAACAGCCGCATCTAAGCCATGGTCACCCATAATCTTTTCCGAGTTGTCAGGATTCTCCACAATTTGTTCAAGCACTCTTCGGGCTGCCTCTTCTGTTCCCAGAGCATCCTCCAAACTCTCTATGACTGAAGCCGGTGCGTCCAGTAACCTGGAGCTACTCCCTTCATGATCTGTCCAAAGGACATTGGAAAACCATGCCATCGCAAAATGCGGCTCAATCCCACTAGAACATCCAGCTATCCTACTTATTGTGCCGGTAGGAGCAATAGTTATAACACTAGCGTTTCGTACGGGTGGCATACCCCATTCTTTAAGAGCCGAATCTTCGTATTGAGGAAATGCTCCCCGCTCTTCTGCGACTTTCGCTGATTCATTCCAAGCCATTGAGTTAAGAAATCCTCCCAACTTATCTGCTAGCTCAAGTGCTTCTTCAGAATCGTAGGGAATCCCCATACGAACAAGCGCATCCGCCCATCCCATAACACCCAATCCTATTCGTCTTGTATCCAAATTGACTTCACGAAGTACAGGTAGCGGAAATGAGTTGACCTCTATGACATCATTCAAGAACCTAACTGCTATGCGTGTCGTATCCTCAAGAAGTTCCCAATCAAATTCGTTGTCTTTGATATGAAGATCTAGATTTATGGATCCTAAACAGCAGTTGCCATAGTTCTCCAAAAATTCTTCTCCGCAAGGATTACTCGTCCTTATTTTTCCCATTTGCGGGTTAGGTGCTGTTTCCCAAACTCTGTCAACGAAAACGACTCCTGGATCACCAGTTTTCCATGCGGACTCTGCTATGTCATTCCATAAATCCTTCGCACTGATCCTTGCGACCACTTCATCAGTCGGGCCATCACCAGTATCTCGTGGACTGACCAAGGCGAATTCTTCATCGTTTTCAACAGCCTTCATAAATTCGTCGGTGATCTGAACAGATATATTGAAATTCTGTAGAGAGTCATCATCATCTTTACAATGAATAAATTCCTCAATGTCGGGATGAGAAACTATAAGCTGACCCATGTGGGCACCAAGTCTAAACGCCCCCTGTGTCAGTGTCGCACCGACAGAGGAGTACAGTTTCATCACTGCAATGGGCCCGCATGCTTGACCGTGAGTGGTTGAAATTTTATCTTTCTTAGGACGTAGGCTTGATAATCCGAATCCAATACCTCCTCCCCATTTTTCTATCATGGCTGCATCGTTAGCAACTTGCATTATTGATTGGATATTATCATCTGGCGAAACCACAAAGCATGCTGAAAGGCACCCTCTACCAGTACCAGCATTGACTATAGTTGGAGAGTTCGGAAGGAATTTAAGAGTAGACATCTTCTCGTAGTACTTTTGTTCATATTCAGCCTGTTTGGCCTCCGGTTCTCCCAACGCTATAGCATTAGATACTCTTCGAAAAAGGCCTTCTGCGTCCTCTATTGGCTCTCCATCATCTCCTTTTCTCAGATAACGTTTTTCTATTATGAAACGAGCGTTATCCGACAGGGAGAGACCGTCTCCAAGATCTTCCTCAATTATTTCAATCCCACCCTTCATTAAGTTACTCGTCACCACTGCCGCAACATCACCAGCAACCCCCGCGTTTTCAAGAGCTTTGACTACTTCACTGATGACACCATTTCTACCGTCAGTAGCCCCAGATCCGCCTGATACTATTTCTTGAGTCATTCCCTCAGCTCCTCTTACTGATCTCACTTCTTATATATCAATTCTATAGCCCTAGCTATGGGCTTTAAGATTAGCAGTTTTAGAACATTTGTGCCAATCTTCCGAGAGTATAGGAACCTTAATTCCTTCCATTACTGGGGGGGCTACTCTAGACGCCCGAGTTAGGTGCACGTCTGCGGGGTTTGCGACCCCTCCGACGCTTACCAGGAACGGTTAGTTCGTCTTCCTCGAGAAAAGAGAGTTGACTACTCTCTTCATCAGTCTGGCCAGGGTCCAACAGCGCCTCTACCTCTTCTTTGAAACTCTCGATGTCCCTGAAATCCCGATATACGCTAGCAAACCGTATATATGCAACCCGGTCTAAATCCTTCAGGCGTTCCATGACCAACTCGCCAATTGACCTTGACGGTATCTCCGCTCTGCCAGCGTTAGAAAGTTGAGTCTCGATCTCATCGATTACTTTATCTATGCTGCCGATCGGCAGTGGCCTTTTCGCGCACGCACTCTTAACACTTGCCCAGAGTTTATCTCTATGAAATTCTTCCCTGCGACCATCTCTCTTCGCTACCAATAGAGCTCTCGTTTGAATTCGCTCATAAGTGGTAAATCTGAGTCCACATCTAAGGCATTCTCTCCGACGGCGAATACTGTCTCCAGAATCCCGAGAATCAATCACTTTGGAATCTTCGTTATTGCAAAAAGGGCAGAACATCTACCAGAAAATTACCTCTCAAGGGGTGACCACACTGCGCGGAGCATTTGAAATTACCCACTATCTATCGTGTAGCGTGCTCGAATCTACACTACATATTGAGGTGTGTCAACGAGTCCCTCAAGGCTAAATACGGACCGATTTTTCTTGATTTTTGACTACAGACAGATCTTCAGGCATGAACATCGAAATAACATAAATGTTGAAGACGAACTAGGAGTCAATATTCTTTTCAAAGCTTATGTGTCACCGATTAAGCAGGGGGTATCCTCCCACATAATGTCGTCGTTCGCGCAACGTTTCTTCACAAAGAATAGCCAACTTATTGCCCTGATGAATGTCCATTCTGATTTATAGAGTTAGTTACAGAGAATCCACCTAAATTTCTCCTAAGGAAAGGGGGAAGATCTAAGGAATCTTCGTTTCCTTCAACACGTTGAGCTGCATCCACAGTTTTTTCTATATCTCTACGAATAAGAGTTTCAGTCGTGGGAAAACCTGTGGCAATTATCGTCAGTTTTATCTCATTTTCCATCTTCGGATCTGTGCTCATACCGAAGATAATGTTTGCGTCTGGATCCACCACGCGCTGAATTACCTCAGCTGCCTGATGCAGTTCATTCAACTTCAAGTCGCTTCCTCCGGTGATATTGAAAAGAACCCCCGTTGCACCCTCAATTGAAACATCCATAAGCGGGTTAGTTATCGCCTGTTGCGCAGCATCTCGTGCTCTAGAATCGCCTGAACCCCACCCTATCGACATCCACGCGGGTCCAGCATCCCTCATAACGCTTTGCACGTCGGCAAAGTCCAAGTTGATATCGCCTGCGTTTGTAATCAGTTCTGTAATTGACTGAACTCCCAGTCTCAGAACATCATCAGCAAGCCTAAACGCATTCTCAGCCGTCACCTCTTCCTTTGCAACCACACTGAGTCTTTCGTTTGGAATGACAAGAAGAGTATCAACGTTGCCCTGTAATTTCTCTACTCCATCTTGGGCCTGCTTTGAACGCCGATTTCCTTCAAATGAAAACGGCCTGGTAACCACGCCGACAGTAAGAGCGCCTGTTTCCCGAGCTATTTCCGCTATAACTGGTGCCGCTCCAGTACCAGTACCTCCACCCATTCCTGCAGCTACAAATATCATGTCTGAGTCACGAATAATATCGTAAATCTCTTCGCGACTTTCTTCGGCTGATGCGGCACCTTTTTCAGGGTTTCCTCCCACTCCCATTCCCTGAGTAAGCTGCTCACCTATTCGAATACGTATCGGAACATCACTACCCATCAGAGCCTGAACGTCCGTATTCATTACGATGTAATCTACTCCGGACACTCGTTCCCTAAACATACGTGAAACCGCATTCGACCCACCTCCGCCGATTCCAATTACTTTTATTCTCGCGACCCCTTCAAGTTCTCTTCCATTAATCGTCATGCCTTCCTCCATTGTCATAATGCTACCCTTAAAAATTGAATATTCTTTTAATTCGGTTGAGGAGCCCTGCGTCTCCACTGTTTCTAGTACCTCTTACTTGGCTTCGCGCGATCTTCTCAGATGAAATCTCTTGCCTAAATCCATACAAGAGAATTCCAACACCTGTTGAATAGGCGGGAGTCTCAAGTTCCTCTGACATGCCGGACAGATGGTCTGGAGCTCCCATTCTTATACTGCAATTTGGAATAAATTGCTGTGCCATATCAAAGAATCCCGGCATAGTTGAAGCTCCACCAGTCATGACTATCTGTGCCGAAGCATCTTGGCGTACCCCAGCCTGTTGAAGTTTAAGGTCTATAAGTCGAATCAATTCCAGGGTTCTCTCCCTCATAAGCTGGCAAAGATCTCGCCTATATACAGTGGTTAGTGACTTCGAGTTGATAACCGGCAAGGTAAATTCCTCGCGCATATCAATCGAAGCCGGTTCTGTATTTGCATATTTGAGTTTAATTTGCTCAGCATCATAATAAGATGTGTTGTACGTGACACAAATATCGTTAGTGAATTGAAACCCGCCTACTGGTATAACCGAAGTGTAATCAATTGCGCCTTTCTTAAAGGAGACTATATCTGTCGTGCCTCCTCCAATATCTACTATCGCAGCCCCTCGCTCTTTTTCTTTCTGAGTTAGTATTGCCTCGCTGCTCGCAAGCGGTTCTAGTACCATACCTTTAACGCTTACGCCCGCGCTTGTCACCGCACTTTCCAGATCCTTCACAAAAGATGCCCCAGCAGTTACGACATGTGAGGTAACTTCCAAGCCTGAGGCATGCATTCCTGTAGGATTGCTAATGCCATTATGTCCATCTACTCTGTAAGCCTTAGGCAGAGCATGAATAACCTTTCTTCCGACAGATCCGGCCCCTGTAGAAACCAGGTCAGGTATTCGATTCACCTCTTCTGAAGTGATAACCCCTTTCCGACCTACGCTATCAAAATAGTCAACCTTGTTGTCAAAGGCAACGTGAGCGCCAGTAATGCCTATATATGCTGACCTAACAGGTAAATCCGTCTTTCCACGTACATCGTAGAGGCTTTCTCTGATCGCTTCAGAAGTGAGATTAATATCTTCAACGTTACCTTTTTTTAGACCTGCACATGGAACTACGCTGTGGGCAATCACATCGGGAAATTGTCCGTTGACTTTCTTTGCAACGATTGTGCAGATCTTTGTTGTACCAACATCTATCGCGGTAATTACATCGCTCGGCTGCATCTCTTGACCCCCTTTGCTACTCCACTTATTTGATCTCTTCCCTTGCTCATTTAAATTCGCTCTGCGATCCGAAGCCTGGCACTTCTGCTTCTAACGTTGGTCTCTATTTCTGATAGGGAAGGTTTTATTACTTTTTTCGTCACCACCCGAAGCTTCGAAGTATGCATACATTCGCCGGCTGTAGTGTGGGAAGAAGATCTACCTTGTGACGCCTCATCCCGAAAGTAATTTTTGACTATTCGGTCTTCAAGAGAGTGATAAGCGATTACAGCTATTCTTCCCCCCGGTTTCAATAACTTCACCCCTTCCTTCACGCCTTCTAGAACATTATCTAACTCTCTATTAACAGCTATACGTAACGCTTGAAAAGTCCTGGTCGCCGGATGTATCCTGCCTCTATTTTTTCCAAGAGCATTACTAACGATTGTCGCCAATTCCCCAGTTGTCTGAACAGGTCGTTTCCTTACAAGGGCAGCTGCTATCCTCCTTGACCTGTGTTCCTCTCCATAACGGAAAATGATGTCCGCTAGATCTTTTTCCTCATAGTGATTAACTATATTTGCTGCTGTGTTGTCGCTTGTCCGCTCAAACCGCATGTCCAGAGGCGCGTCATATCTAAAACTGAATCCTCGATCTGGAGAGTCCAATTGCAACGATGAAGTCCCTAAATCCAAAAGAATCCCAACTATGGGTCCAACTTCCTCTCTTCTAGCAAGTGAGGCCATCTCCGTGTAAGACCCCTGTGACAGCACGGCTCTTTCGCCGAACCGAAAAAGCCTTTTCCTTGCTAACTTCAGCCCATCTACGTCTAAGTCAATCCCCAAAAGAGTGGCCCCAGGGTAGGCCTTTAATAAAGCTTCTGCGTGGCCACCCATGCCCAACGTGCCATCTACAAACCCCCCGAGCGGGCAAAGCCTAAATGCATCGACAACTTGCTTTACCATGACAGGAACATGGAGCATCTCAGTGAGCTTTTCCCTATTACGACTTGACGAAGAGAACGCTGATTTCCCCATGTTAAGATTGTTCCGTCTTGTCGACCCTCCGGACACTGATTCAGTGAGATATAGTTTCCCAACCGTCGGCAAGGCTATGCAAGGCGTTTATCGTTCCGTTTTTGAGGAACTTATCAGCGTTATTGAGGTAACAGCTATGTCTGAAAGTAATCGGAACTCAGTAAAGGCTTTCCGAGCGGGAATCTTGACCGTAAGCGACTCCGGTTCAAAGGGTGAACGTCCGCAGGATATCAGCGGAGATACTATAAGCGAATTGGTCACCACGTCAGGGTTGCTAGAAGTAGCGAGGGAAACGGTCCCCGATGAGTTAGACGCAATATCAAATTTACTGCGTAGATGGTCTGACGAAGGGGAAATGGACCTCATACTCACAACTGGAGGAACTGGGCTTGGACCGAGAGATGTCACTCCTGAAGCAACTAGGTCCGTAATAGACATTGAGGTACCAGGTATAGCTGAAGCTATGAGAATGGAAACCTTGAAGATGACACCTTTCGCTATGCTAAGCAGATCCACGGCAGGAATACGGTCCGGATGTCTCATCATTAACCTGCCGGGAAGTCCCAAAGGAGTACGGGAATGTCTGGAAATCGCCATGCCAACTCTTCCACACGGGCTGGAAATGATCAGGGGTTGGCGAACTCACAAGACGCTGTGACAGCCGTCACGGCATAAAATTTAGGACCTCATTACGGTCTCTTTCATGAGATTCCATATTCTCACCCTGTTCCCCAACATGTTCACCTCAATATTGGCTGAAGGAATAATAGCGCGCGCCATTAATGGAGGCATCGTCAATGTATCTCTGTATGATATCCGTGAGTACACTCGGGATAGACATCGTACTGTAGACGACTACCCATTCGGCGGCGGCCCTGGGATGCTAATGAAACCGGAGCCGATATTTAGAGCTGTTGAATCCCTTTGGGAACAATCACGCGTCCCTTCGGATTCTCCCGTGATTCTCATGACACCCCAAGGAAGGCCTTTCAAGCACAGCGTCGCAAAAGAACTTTCCTCACAGGGTGATCTAATCCTAATTTGCGGCCGTTATGAAGGATTCGATGAACGTATCAGGGAAGAATTAGCTACAGACGAGATAAGTATCGGCGATTACGTACTTAGTGGTGGCGAGATCGCCGCCATGGTCATAGTAGATACCGTTTCCCGATTGATTCCGGGTGTAGTTGGCGCGCCGGAATCAATCGAAAACGACTCTTTTTTCTCCGGGCTTCTTCAGTTCCCGCAGTATACTCGACCAGCCTCTTACAGGGGTAGAGATGTACCTGAAATACTACTTTCCGGCAACCACTCCGAAATAGAGAAATGGCGACGAGAACAGGCTATTAACCGGACAAACAAGAGAAGACCAGACCTCCATAATAAAATGGATTCATGTGAGTAAGACAAGTGTATTTGAATGATCATTGCTCAACTCACTTACTTGTGAACAGAATCTCTACCATGTTTGCTCGCCTTGACGGAAGAGAAAAGAAATTTACTCAATAACAATCCAACGAACCAATTAGCCTTTAAAGTTAAGGGAATCGTCAGATCAAAGGATGAAAACTTAATGAGAAACAAAGATTTTTTGTCGATACTCGACCTTGGTGCAGGAGGAATTGATGGAATCATACAAATGGCAGACAAAATAAAGAAAGGCGAGACCCCGCAAGTCCTTGCCGGTAGGACAATCGCCCTACTTTTTGAGAAACCTTCCCTCCGAACAAGAGTAAGCTTCGAAGTCGGAATCAAACAAATGGGCGGGACTTGTATCTTCTTAAGCAATTCTGAAATAGGCCTTGGGGTCAGAGAACCTGAGTCAGACGTTGCCCGAATTCTAGACAGACTGGTAGATTGTATAATTGCAAGAGTGTTCTCACACCACAGTCTAGAACTTCTTTCAGAAAATACCTCCCTTCCTGTAGTTAATGCACTGTCGGACAGGGCACACCCCTGTCAAGCTCTTGGCGACTGCCTAACCATTTTTGAACACAAGGGGGGGATGCAAGGGCTAAAATTGGCTTTCATCGGTGATGGGAACAACATAGCGGGTAGCCTAGCCTTAGCATGTTCATATGCTGGCATGGATTTCACTATAGCGTCTCCTGAAAATTATCAACTTCCTACTTCAGTATGGAAAAGTGCTGACAGAATATCTAAAGAAAGAGAAACTAAGCTCTCTTGGACCGCAGACCCGCAGGAAGCAGTCCAAGGGGCTGACGTCATCTACACAGATGTGTGGGTCAGCATGGGAGACGAAAAAGAGAAGAAGGAGAGACTAACGACCTTCTCATCGTATCAAGTGAATGAAATACTTGTAGAAGGAGCCAACGACGGATTTATCTTTATGCACGATATGCCAGCCCACAGAGGTGAAGAAATTTCCGAGCATATGTTAGATCACCCTAATTCTGTAGTCTATGACCAAGCTGAGAACAGACTCCACGCTCAGAAGGCGGTGCTGGCTGACCTCTTTGGTTACCAATAATTACAAAACGTAGCAACTAACTCAGTGACAGGGCTAGACAATTGCAAGAACGTACTGACCGTTTCAATAAACCTATAGTAGCCATCGTCGGGAGACCCAATGTAGGAAAGTCAACACTCTTCAATAGGCTTATGGGGCAACGCCGAGCTATCGTATCTGACAAAGCAGGTACCACTCGTGACAGGGTGATTGCTGAAACGGAATGGGCTGAGAAACCTTTCCTGTTGGTAGACACAGGAGGCCTAGATCTCTTCCCGGAGACAGAACTATGGAACCAGGTTCGCGATCAAATTTATTATGCTATCGACGAGTGTGACGTGATTACCCTGCTTGTCGACGTGGTGGACGGAATTACCGCGGCTGACATTGACATTGCCGACCTGATACGAACGACAGGGAAGCCCATAGTACTCGCGGCAAGCAAAGCGGACAATTCTGAAAGAGAGGCTCTTGCTACAGATCTTTATGAGCTAGGCCTAGGAGATCCTGTACCGATAAGTGCTTACCATAATCACGGATTAGACGAACTCATGGAGAGAATTCTTGAACATTTTTCAGAAGAAGTCGCATTCCCGGAGACAGAAGCAGATTTTCGGCTCGCGATCATTGGGAGAACCAATGTTGGAAAGTCCATGCTGCTCAACGCAATAACCGGAGAAAATCGGGCCATAGTTAGTGAAGTTCCCGGTACGACCCGTGATTCTTTAGACACGAAAATAAAATATGAAGAGAGAGACATACAACTAATAGATACGGCAGGGATCCGAAGGAGAGGCAGGATTGAGCAAGGAATAGAGCGATATAGCGTGCTTAGATCGGTTCGGGCCATAGATCGATGTCATGTAGCCGCTTTAGTTATAGATGCGTCAGAGTCAGCTACGGGTCAAGATACTCATATCGCTAACTTCGTTCTTGATGCTTTCAAAGGGATCGTTATCGTAGTTAACAAATGGGACCTTTCACGCGATTTAGGAATAGGAAAAGCGAAAATGGAGGCCCTAGTTCGCAATAAATTCAAGTTTGCTTCATATGCGCCTATATGCTTCACCTCAGGATTAAATCGGACCGGCATTGACGAACTTCTGGATACCTCGTTGAGAGTCCAGACAGAGTGGTCCAAAGGTGTCCCTCGCCCTGATATACGGCGAACAATTCTCACAGCAGTAGCTGAACACCCACCAGCGTCCCAGGGCAGAAGGGAACTAAAGATTTATAGCGCTATGCAAGACAGTACGATGCCTCCAAGTTTCACGTTTTTCGTAAATCATTCAGACATGATTCACTTCTCTTACAGGCGTTATCTTGAAAATAGGTTGAGAGATGAGTACACGTTCGAGGGCAGCCCACTTCGAATGAGGTTTAAAGGGTGGAAGGGTTGAATGAAACGCTAGTCTCGACCACTTTCGTAATTGGCAGTTACGCTGTCGGCTCTATCCCTTTCGGACTGCTCACCGGTAAGCTAATTAAAGGCATAGACATAAGGGAATATGGAAGCGGCAGTACAGGAGCTACCAACGTTGCCAGGACGTGTGGCACTCTGTGGGGGTTACTAGTTCTGGTGTTGGATATGGGAAAAGCGGCGATGCCACTTTCTTTGGCAATCTACATTATAGGTGCACCGGAGTGGAGCCACCCTTTCATGGGTATAGCGACAATCTTGGGTCATGTGTATCCCATATTTACAAGTTTTAAAGGCGGCAAGGGAGTAGCATCAGGGTGGGCTGCTCTCATTGTTCTTTCACCTTGGGCTGGACTGGCGGCTACTATTTCCGCCGGACCTATCATAGCTGTCACCAGATATGTCTCTCTTGGGTCCATAGTCGGTTCTGGCGTGGGTGGAGGCGCCATAGCTGTCCTGGCATTCCTAGGCTATTGTCCAACAATCTACGCGATCTTCGGTACAGTGGGAGCAGTTGTGACTATCGTTCTACATCGGGACAATATAGGAAGGTTAATCAGAGGTGAAGAAAGTAAGTTGGGCGATAAAACTGAAAGCCATTCCCACAATCAAGAGACGTCATGATTAAACTTGGAATCATCGGCACAACTACTTGGGGGACCACCCTAGCAATAATCAGTGCACGCGAAGGGCGAAGATCAACTCTACTAGCGAGATCGAGCAAGGAGGCTCATCTACTTATTGAAGACGGCGAGAATCGTCGATTTGTTCCCGGTATAAGTTTCCCGGAGGGGGTTTCTGTCACTGAGTCTCCCGATCGAGCTCTTTCCGACGCTGATGTTGTAATTTTTGCGGTACCCTCTTCTACACTACGCGATAACGCTCGGCAAGTCGCTCGTAGTATAAATTCTCGATCCGTGGTTATAAGCGCTGTCAAAGGACTTGAGACGGGTACAGGAAAGCGAATGACCCAAGTGTTGTCAGAGGAATTAGCCGGGGTCGGAGCGACCCGCATTTGTGCCCTGTCTGGTCCGAACCTCGCAGGTGAGATTGTGCAAGGAAAACCTTCCTCAACTGTAGTTGCATCTGTAAGTGACCAATCTTGCAAGAAATCGCAGATAGCTCTCAACTCCGGTCGTCTCCGTGTTTACACTAATTCCGATCTAATCGGAGTTGAGATAGCAGGAGCCCTAAAAAATGTAACTGCAATTGCAGTTGGTATTTCAGATGGGCTGGGATACGGAGATAATGCGAAGGCCTCACTAATAACACGCGGTCTGGCTGAAATATCACGGTTAGGATCATCCCTCGGGGCAGATAAAGTGACTTTTTCAGGACTTGCGGGTATGGGAGATCTTATAGCCACATGTTCGAGCAGTTTGAGCAGAAACAACAGGGTAGGCAGAATGCTAGCTGAGGGAAAAACTCTGGCTGATATTGAAAAATCTATGGATAACATAGCGGAAGGAATCGGAACGACCAGGGCAGTTATATCGATGGCTGAAAGGTCGGGAATTCATATGCCTCTCGCACAGTCCGTTCATAAAGTATTATTTGACGGTATGAGCCCAAAGACTGCAGTTGCAGCCCTTATGGATCGCGCACCCACGTCAGAGAAATAATCTTGGGGCTAAAAAATCTACCATTCCGGTCATTTCTCCCACCTCTTTGATCGTAGAATTACCCAGAGTTATGTGGCGACATTGACTCTACTAACCGAATTACTGACCTAATCACATTTAGCAAATCCAGGAAGAATATCCAAGCTGCCCCTACGCAATGCCCAGTGTTATCTTTCAGATTAGTGAAATCAATTACTGTAACAAAGTCGGCATCGTCTGATTTCCTGATGCTTCAATCGAACGATATCAGCATCAGGTTGAGACCTAGTTAAAAGGGTTGTACCAAGGCAATCGAGCAGCGATCGTGGTATTGTGAGATTCCCATTTGCCATAAAGATAGGCGTCAATGATGAACCGATCCTCTGTACCCAATATCATAATTCCCCCCGCTTCTCAGGTGTATATGATGCTTAACCGTCTGGTAGATAATCAGCGGATTGTATTCCTCACAGGCCTTCCAGGAGTCGGTAAAAGCCTGCTGATTAACCAGCTAGCGCATCTAGCTCATTTCTCAGGCCATCATATCTATCTTCTCCAATGGGATATTCTTCGCAATGCCTTCATGACGGATCGAATCGCATCTCTTTTCCCAGACGTAGATGGGATTACTCATAGCGTTATCCGAAGGGCCGCGGGACTCTGGGTAAGGCAGGCCGTAGCACAATGGCATCAAGAGCATCTTGGAGAAAAAAGCTTACTGATTGGAGAGGCTCCCCTTATTGGCAATCGTCTTCTCGAATTGGTTTTGCCACGGGATGATGCCGCTGAGAGTATTCTCCTCGAAGAATCGACACGTTTCGTATTGCCTATCCCGTCTCGAAAAATAAGAAATATCATGGAAACGGCGCGGCAAACAAGTATCAGGAATCCGCGTGATATCCGAGAACTCAATGATGCTGCCCCAGAAGTATTGAAAACGCTCTGGAGAGAACTCATACGGGCAGCAACGGCTCTTAATATTCCAACCCCTCCTAAGGGTAGTGATGAGAACTACGACCCAAAAATCTACGAGTCTGTTTACTTACAAGTGCTCAAACATCGCAGGTATGAAGTCGCCCGTTTAAACATAACCCTTTCAACACGTAGGCGATCGGTTTATACATTTAATATGGCGGTAGAAGAACTGATCCCAACCGCGAGTGAGGTTTCACATTCTATTGAAGAAGTCGAACACTCTTACCCTAATTTGTACGGCTTAGAGCAAGAGATGAAGGAATGGTATGCATAGATACAATCCTTTTCAAATTCGCAACTTGTAATAACACTGCGAACTCTGTCAGAGAAATCAAATTAGTTTGTATTCCATGTCTTGGGGGCATCCAAGAGATGCCTGTTGGGAAACTGGGAACAATCACGGAATTAAGGTAGACCCATTTCCCCGGCCTCATAAAATATAGCCAATGCAGCTGCAACCCCCGCTGTTTCTGCTCTGAGAATCCTAGACCCAAGGGAAACTGGAATCACTCCCGATTGCTCGGCCAGATGGATTTCGTCGTGTGTAAACCCTCCTACAGGCCCGATAAAAACTGACACTTCACTACATCGAGGCTCTTCATTTTTATAAAGCTCAGACAAAACTTGACGTATTCCGGTAACATTTTTCTGCTCCCAGGGAATGATCGCTGCACTAGAAACTGATTTCAAAAAAAAATTGAGGGAACCGGAAATCTCTAACTCGGGAAGGATACTTCTACCCGATTGCTCCGCCGCCTCCCTGATAATACGGCGCCATCGAGTCAATCTTGAGTTACTTGGTGACTCAACTTCAGTGCGCTCGGATATAAATGGAATAAAGCGAGATACTCCGACTTCTACACCCTTTTGCAGTGCGTACTCAAATCTGTCAGATTTGATCAACGCCTGATAAAGGGAAACTGAGACTGTAGGCTCACCTTGTCCCTCAGCAGTTTTTACAACGGTTCCAACACATGAATGCTTTTCAACAGAGTCTAGTCGGACAAATCTTTCGAGACCACTATTATCAAGGAGAATCACTTCATCTCCATTTTTAGCCCTGAGTACTCTTGACAACTGTTCAGAAACATTAGGGGGAAGATGGACCTTATCTCTAGTCAAGGATTCTGAAGAAACGAAGAATCGGTGCAAGTAATCAAACCCTTTCCCTGAACGTCTTCATCAGGACTTTGTCGCCAACACAGCGGTCCAGTCTCCATCGGTGAGTACTTGATTGAACGTGACATTGTTAAGGAACAAAGCGTTCTGCACATCTTGCAAACCATCTTTAAGTATTCCAGACATAATGAGTTTTCCACCGCTACGAACAGCTCGAGTCAACGGATTGGATAAGTCGGTTATGACCTTCGACGATATGTTCGCAAGAGCAATATCAAATTGACCTATAATCGTATCTGAATAGGGTAAAGTGCCTGTATGGATGGTGATTTCTTTCGAAACACCATTTACCTCACAGTTCTCAGTGGCAATCTTTGCAGCTTTAGGATCAATTTCAAGAGCCAGTGCATGCCTGGCTCCCATTTTAATGGCGGTGATTGTAAGTAATCCCGAACCGCAACCAACATCTATCACACTTTCTCCACCCTCAACTATACTTTCGATCAATTCTAGACACATTCTAGTAGTGGGATGATGCCCGGTTCCAAATGCCATTCCAGGATCTAATTTTACCAGTACATCATCGATTCCAGAACTAAATTTACGCCAGGTAGGGCAAACAACTATTCTTTTACCGATTCTCAAAGGATGAAAGAATTCCTTCCAGCTGGCCTCCCAATCTTCCTCTTCTATCTCTCGTTCAACAAGGGGCTTTAACGGGTGCAAATGACTCACCAGTTTGACGCCCACCTCTATATTCCCTTTGCGCTCGCGAGCAGCCCCATCCATCGGAATATATGTACGAATCGTAAGGGTTGGAGAAACAGGCGGAAACTCTCCTTCATCAGGGTTAAATCCAGCTGGAGATTCAACGGAAACTCCACCATGACCATACCGATAGAAGATATGGGAAAGGGGTTCCACGAATTCCGGGGGAGCCTCCACACTAAGTTCCAGCCATTTCATTTTGAAAGAAATCTCTACGCGCCGAAAGCATTTTTGAATTTACTGAAAATGCCTTCCCCTTCTTCTTGTTCCACATCCGGCAGAACCTGACTTAGTTGCTCTAAAAGGTCTTTCTGCTCTGACGAGAGTTTGCCAGGTATCCTAACGTCTATTGTTACAAGCTGGTCACCACGCCTGCTGCCTCTCAATTGTGCGACTCCCTTTCCTCTGAGCCTGAATATCTGTCCACTTTGGGTGCCTGCAGGTATATCTATATCCTCGTTTCCACCCAAAGTTGGAACAGAAAGAGTAGCTCCCAGCGCCGCCTGAGTTATGTTGATCGGCAAACGACATCTGATATTTATACCATCCCGAACAAAATATGCATGGTCTTCTATACGGAACGCCACATACAAGTCACCAGGAGGACCACCATTTATGCCGTGTTCACCCTCACCCGTTAATCGGATCTGAGTATCTTCTTCTATCCCCGGCGGAATGGTGACAGCCATCTTTCTATCTTTTCGCTCTCTGCCCTGTCCACGACAATTGGTGCAAGGATTCTTAATGGTTTTTCCCTGACCTCTACAGGAATTACAGTCTGCAACTTGAACAAATTGCCCGAAAACACTTTGTTGAGCCCGTTTCACCTGACCTGTTCCATTGCAGTTTGGACAAGTTTCAACATCAGTGCCCGGCTCGCTTCTCGAACCTCTGCATTTACCGCAGGATTCAACACGATTAATATCAAATTCTTTCTCGGTTCCGAATACAGCCTCCTCGAATACTATATCCATAGTGTATTGGAGATCAGATCCTTTCGCGGCTGCATTTCTACGGTTACCCGATCTCCCAAATCCACTGCCTCCAAAGAAGGAGTCAAAAATATCGCCGAATCCGCTCGCATCTCCAAATCCACCAAATCCTGATCCCGATGTGCCATTAACACCAGCATGTCCGAACTGGTCATAGCGCGCACGTTTCTCCTGATCAGAAAGGACCTGGTACGCTTCGTTAATCTCTTTAAATTTTTCTTCAGCAGCGCTGTCTTTATTACGATCGGGATGATACTTAAAAGCAAGGCGCCTAAAAGCCTTCTTCAGATCATTCTCGTCTACATTCTTGGGCACACCAAGTACTTCGTAATAGTCTCTTTTTTGTGTGGTCATGGCTCTAAGTCTGAATAAATTGAAAGTTACCTAGTTCAGAAAACACTACGAATTATAGCTCAGCGAGCTCCTGTGTTGGGAATATACTTAATCATCATGACTTATTTTCCCGATTGTTGTTTACCCTTGGCGAGCTATGTCGACTGCGTACAAGGTATTTGAGAGCAACATAGCTATAGTCATTGGGCCGACACCACCCGGAACCGGTGTAATCGCGGCGGCCTTTCTAGAGACGGACTCAAACTCTATATCCCCAACCAGCATATAGCCTTTCTTTTTTTCAGGAGCATTCACTCTATTGATCCCGACATCAATTGCAACAACTCCCTCGGACACCATATCTCCTTTTACGAAATTAGGTATGCCTATCGCTGCTATGATAACGTCGGCTGAACGGCATATATCCGTCAAATCTCTAGTGCGGCTGTGGCAAATTGTAACGGTTGCATCCCCTCCTCTCCCTTTAAGAGAGAGAAGGTTTGAAACAGGTCTCCCAACAATGTTGCTTCTACCGATTACAACCACATGTTTGCCGGAAGGATCGTTGTTTGTGCGTAAGAGTATTTCCCTTATCCCACCTGGAGTTGCAGGGATGAATCTAGGTTCTCCCGCAGCTAAAAGCCCAGCGTTGAACGGATGCAGACCGTCGACGTCTTTAAGGGGATTTATGCTAGTTATTACACGATTCTGATCGACATGATCAGGCAAGGGTAACTGCACGAGAATTCCATGATAATTGATATCATTGTTTAAAGATCGGACTATCTCAATGACCTTATCTTCAGAAGACTGCCCCGGCATTCGTATTAACTTCACAACCATACCTGCCTTCAATGCAGCTCGTTCTTTGCTCCGAACATATATATCTGAAGCTGGATCGTCACCAACCAGAACTACTGAAAGACCAGGTGTAATTTCGGATCGTTTTTTTAATTCTCCAACATTTACAGCTATTTCATTAAGAATTTGCGTGGATAAATTCTTGCCATCAATGAGCTGGTATGACATCCCTCAAATCCTCCAGTAAAAGTATGTTTGCGACTTCCTCTGACATAATTACGCTGAACGGTATACCGTCGGAACTGTCATTATACCCAGTAAATATATCAAAGGCTTACTGCCATCCCACTTTATACGACAGGTATAATCGAGATTGAATTGGAGAGTACTACCAATGCTAATAACCGGTGTGGATATAATCGAGATTGAAAGAATCGGAAGGGTTGCGATAACTTACGGTCCCCGTTTTTTGGAGCGTATCTACACAAAGGAGGAGCGGCAGTATTGCCGAGGTAGACACCCTCAATTGGCTAGTCGGTTCGCCGCTAAAGAAGCAGTTATGAAGGCCCTTGGTACAGGAATCAGAGGTGTCGGCTGGAAGGACATAGAAATCAGACGTCAAAGAGGACAGGCACCGTACATAGAACTTCACGGAAGGGCACGTCTCCGAGCAGAGCAGATAGGTCTCGATCACCTTGCATTGTCTCTCTCTCATTCTAAGAATTTTGCAGTAGCGTCTGTTATCGGAGAAAGCGAGAAAGGAAACCTTCTACCAAGACTAACTCGCATCAAGAAATGAAGTCCAGAATAAGATATACAGGAAGTCTACTGTGAAAATAGGTTTATTCATAGGTTCTATTGGGTCAGCGGGCACCGTGTCGGGCCAAGTTCAACAGGTGTTAGAAGCGGAACAGGATGGATTCGATAGTTTTTGGGCCGCTCACATTATGGACGCGGACATAATGACCATATTTAGCTTGGCCGGGAAAATTACCACTAAAATACAAATGGGAACAGCTGTAACCCCCACGTTTCTAAGGCATCCTATTGCCATGGCACAGCAGGCAATAACTACTTCGTCAGCAACTCGCGGTCGGTTTAATTTAGGTATGGGGGTCTCACACAAACCTGTCGTTGAAAATCGATTTGGTATGAAATTCCACAGACCTGCTCTTCACATGCAAGAGTACTTAGAAATAGTCCGGGCCCTCACCGCCAAAGGTTCCGTCGATTATGAAGGGGAAATCTTTAGCGCAACCACAAAATTCACCGGAAGTGATCAGCACCATCTCCCTATATTAATCGCAGCGCTCGGGCCTCGAATGCTCCGAACAGCAGGGCGAATTGCCGACGGTACCATAACCTGGATGGCCGGACCAGAAACCGTTAGAACTCATATCGTTCCCAAGATTCAGAAGGCAGCAACAGAAGCTGGTAAGGATAGCCCTCGTATCGTAGTGGCCGTACCGTTAGCAGTCTCAGATGACAAACCTGCTGCTTTCAAGAAGGCATCGGAGCATTTCGAGAGATACGGTGACCTCCCCAGCTACAGAGCAATGTTGCACATTGAGGGTGTAGAAAGTCCCGCCGAAATGGCCATTATCGGTGACGAAGCTGAGGTTGAGGAGAAACTCAGGGGTTTTGCGGCAGCAGGTGCTACAGAAATTGCAGCCCAAATTTATCCTGTAGGTTTAGATCCAGTGGCTTCCGTAGCTAGAAGCAGAGCCCTCCTCAAGCATCTCGTCGGGCGCATCTAAGGGATTCTAGTACGATTCAAAAGGGTTCAACGCCGTGGCTCAATTTCAGAAGTATTCGGCGGTTGGTGACTATTTCCTTGTAGTCACTCACTCAGCACCTATTCTCTGTCGTAGAAACCAAACAAGTTCCCACCGTTCCTCTTCCGATAATAACTTACTAAATTGAGGCATGATCGCCGGTGACCTCTTATCGCGAGAAGCGGCAGATAAACCGGCTCTACCACCCCATGTGATGTATCCAAATATCTCACCGTCACTGAGAGTCCTAACTCTCTCTGAATTGAGGTCAACAGGCATTGAGCCTTTATTCAAAGCGTTAGACCCATCATTTCTTGAACTCTTAAGCGTCGTAATCGGGCCTGCACCATCTAGATTGCTACCATGGCAAACCTGGCAATTGACTTGGTACAGGCGGGTCGCACGCCCATCGTCGTATGCTGACAGAGCATCTTGCGTTAAGCTTAGCTCCTTAAATTGTTCGACATCCAATCGCTTAATTTCAGCGCCTGTCACAGGTACCGAGCCATCGGGAGGAAGGAGACGTGGCACCTCTTGTGAGCGATAGGCAGGCGAGAAATGCATCTCTGAAAAGACCTGAACCGCATGGGAACCTGTCTGAGGAAACGCAGGTAATTCAAAGTGGATAGCGCCCCCAAAATTAACCTCACCGGTTCTGGAGTTGTAACAACCAGTTGAAACCGCTGCCATCACCAGCGCCCCAAAGATACATACCGTGAATTTATTAACCTTCATAAAAATCGCCTAAAACTCATTCAGAAATACTCTTTTCTTATTCCCATCCTCTGATAATGTCATCTTCAGCACCGGCTTTCTTAAGAGCCTCCTCAGCATCTCCCGTACGACCTTCCTCTGTTGTAACAGTGACACCAATATGACCTTCAGTGATCTTTTCGCTGTAGGCACCCATAAATATTCTGGGCAATCTGGACTCAAAAATGATACCTATTATGGTAAATATTATGGCTCCAAGCATGGTGCCTTCATACATGATGATAGCCATTGGTGGAATGGACAGTATGGGCTTCCCTCCTGTGATTAACGGATAAGCCAACTGAGTACCTGCAGTTATTATCAAACCACCTGTAAACCCGCAAGCCGCACCAATTAATGGCCAGCGATACAGGTGATGCTGAGGTTCTGCCTCCCCAAAAGTACCTTCAGGGTAAGGTGTTCCTGTAAGGATTTCATATTCTCCTTCGTCGAAACCAGCCTCTCTCAAATTGTCTAGTGCGTCAGCCGCTGAGTCTTCCTCAGTATAGAGTCCCAATACACTTCTCTTTGCCATCACAGATCCTTTTAAGCTGCTCTTTTATTGATTCTTTTCATAATAGTGATGTGGAAGACCTTCCCTGATCGATGCAGGTATCGTCTTTCGCCCAACCTTTACCACATGTCGGAAAACCATACCTTCCTTGATATCAAACAGTGGTATCAGAGGAAACACCTTTGCAAAAAGCAGCATCCCTAATGCAACAAATGCAAACGTCTCTACAACGATGAGTATCTCAATAATAGAGGGATGGTATGTTCCCCAATCAAATGTCATGTGGCTCCTTCTTGCCAGACCAGGTATGACTATGAGAAATCTTTCCAACCACATACCTATGTTTACCAAGATAGTTGTCCAGAACATGATCACAGCACTTCTCCGGAACCTCTTGAAAAGCCATATAGGCACTGGAATCACGAAAGAAAGAATTATGAATAGTGCGAACAATGGTCCGTAAGGTTGCTGGAATACCTGCAGCTCTCTAAGCGCAATCTCAGGAGCCTCGAGTGTGTACAAGGCATATACCCATTCCAAAAAGAAGAAAAAGAACCACGTGGTCGCCACGACAATTAATAGTCTCGCTATCGCATCGAAATGATCTGGTTTGATGTACTTATCTAATTTATACAGCCAGACCGCAAGAGCCATCAGCATCGCCACGGCTGAAACTCCGGAGTGGATGGCTCCTATAATGAAATAGGGTGCAAATATGGTTGAGTGCCATCCTTCTACACCGATAAGTACCGCAAAGTCCCAGGAAACTATGGAATGCACCGACACAAATACTGGAAGTACTAAAGCAGACAGGAGGATACCCGCCACCGTTTGTAGCTTCCACTGACGAGGTGTCCCTCTAAATCCCAAACACCAGAAAGCATATATTTTCTTCATGATAGCGTTCTTCGATCGGTCTCTGAGAATGGCTACATCCGGCAAAAGACATACTAAAACAAACAGGGTACTTGCAATAAGATAAGTCCCAACAGCGCTCGGATCCCACACAAATGGAGATCTAATATTGGGCCAAATCCCTCTGTCAAAATCATAGGGAAAGATCCAATAAAGAACTCTCCATGGCCTGCCGACGTGAAATAAAGGTGTGTGAAGAGCGGCTACCAGAGAAAAAACCGTCATCACCTCCGCCGCACGGGTAACCGGGCGCCTCCATTCAGCCTGAGTTAGGCGAAGAATGGCTGAGATCATAATACCCGCGTGGCTAATACCAATCCAGAAAACAAAGTTGGCGATAAAAAATCCCCACATAACCGGCCTGTTGAGACCGGTTACCCCGACACCGTGATAAACCATGAAACTGAATGCCCCAAGTCCTGTAGCAACTATTATTGCGAGGAAAGTAACTGCGGGCAGCCACCATTTCGGTACGGTTAGGACGTCCCTTAGCAGATCGTCATTGATCTGTTTCTGGCTAAGTTGTTCGTGTTCTTGCATCTATATATTCTTATTCTTCTTTGCACAGTATTTGAACTGGCGGTTATTCGTTTCTCTAACAGTTCTGATTATCTAGACTTCCCCAACACCGTGACCTTTGTTCTGTGGTATTGAATTTCTGCTTTGTACAAAAGGAGTTCTTTCTGCTCCCATATATTAATTGCTGGCAATAACCTTGTAGCCATCATGAATAAAAATATGGAACCCCCGATAAAACCGACAATCAAAAACATATCGGCAATGTCCGGAGTTGGTATCTTTTCTGGAACCTCGCTTAGTTCCATTTGAAGCATACTCGCGAAATCTCTTCCCGCGACATCCCAAGCCCCAACATACAAGCGAATCCTATCCAAAAGTGTTCCACATAGTATTGAGACAGCAATTATCGTGGGACCCCAAACACTGCGCCTTATGGGATTCCAGATCAAGGTGAACCAGGGGATAATGAATACTAATAAGAATTCTGCTATAAAAATTTCCCTGTACGGCCCTTTAACTAACAGCTCTAAAACTGATAATTCGGAGGGTTTTTTCCCATACCAGTAAATGTTGAAGCTGGAGAACCAGAACCAGAACCAAAGAAGAGACAAAGCCAGCATCAACTTGCCGAGTCCCCACATCTGATCGAGACCAATATAATCTTTATATCCCCCAAACTGTCTCAGACAGAATATGGTGAGCATTACAGTAGCCACTCCGGCCTGAAGTGCATTATGGGCATGGGTTATCGGGTAAAGAGAATCTATCCATCCAGGCACATGAACCATAAGGAATTCCACGCTTATTAGAAAATGTACAAACACCAGCATCATAAAATATAAAGCACCTACTATGCCCATTCTGTGATATTGCCAGTTCCATTGAGCTGTTGACCCTACCCAACCTAGAGACAACTTCCTACCCCATTTTTTCCTCCAGCCTTCACCTTGTTCCCTTAAGACAGCGAAGTCTGGCAGGCAAGACAACCAAACAAGGGCTAAGCCCAATAAAATCAAGGCAACGATGGCCAATGTCGCCCAAATATGTGGCGAGTATGCCGGCACCGACTCGAAGCCAGTCCAAAAATCTCCTTTGCTTCCCTGTTGCCCATAAAACCAGAGGCTGCGCCTACCATTCTCCAAACTAGGCAGAAGCCATATAAGAGGAATGTACAGAATTAGATTAAGGCACCCGGCGAGAGTCCATATCTCCGCTGCCCTTGATATTGGTCTTCGCCAGTGGGCATTCGCAATTCGTGGTGCAATTGCTACCATGGGAGCGGCGGCCGTCGTCGTCATGAGAAAAGAAAAGATCGCTACGTAATATCCCCACGCACCCCTATCATCAAATCCCGAGTTTAGCCTCATCGCAAGGCCAACTATCCCAAACACAAACATGATCCCAGTTAGTACGGCGAACTGCCAGAACCGATTTGAGGTGATTTTATGAATGCCGAGTAATTTGTCAGAGGCAGCCTTTCTTGTCTCGACTGAATTATCGGTTTCCGCGTAGGGCTGCTCCACTACCTCGTATTGATCAGCTTTAGCCGCATCAGTGGCCATGCACGGCTCCTACAGAATCATCAACTTTCTTAAGATAAATCACGTTAGTCTCAGTCCCGAGGTTATCCATGAGGCGGTAACCTCTCCCATGTTCACCTGACATAGCGTCTGACTTCATGTGGGAAACCTGGCTGTCCTCATCATTAAAATCACCGAATGTAAGAGCGCTCGTTGGGCAGGAATTTACACATGCAGGGTTCAATCCCCTGTCACCGTCTTCCAGTTCGATACCGTCGCGCTCTGATTCCCTCGTTGACCTACGTATTCTCTGAATGCAGAAACTACACTTCTCCATAATTCCCCTACTACGCACAGTGACATCGGGATTAAGTTGATTCTTTAAACTATCGGGCCATTGAGGCTCCCAGAAGTTAAAAAATCTGACATGGTAGGGACAACCGTTGGCACAGAATCTAGTGCCAATACAACGGTTATATACCTGGACATTCAGTCCTTCCTCATTGTGGTACGTGGCGTAAACAGGACATACGGGTTCGCATGGAGCATTGCCACAATGTTGGCACATTATCGGGATAAACCTGGCCTTAACATCAGGATACTCACCCTCCCAATAGCGTTCTACCCTGATCCATTGGATAGCTCTTCGTTGGTTAAAATGTTCTTCCAAATTTATGGGGATGTTATTTTCGGACTGACATGCCACCACGCATCCGTTGCAGCCAGTGCATCGGTCTACGTCCACTACCATTCCCCATTTGCTATTTTCTTGGCCGTTCTCAGCCATTTACTTACTCCTACCGACCATTAGGACATCAATGGTCGTCTTCTATTTCAGTCGTCAACTCAATAATGTGGTTGTGTTCATCTCTCGGGAACTCTGAAACCGTGTTTTCAAACTTAGGAACTCTGACCCAGTCACCCGTCGCTCTAATACTCACCTTGTTCGCCGACCATGCAAGGGATCCAGTTCCTTCATCATGTACTGCATCGAGAATCGCCAACACATTTGAACCCCTGCCTGAAGCGTATCTTCCGCCATCTCTATGGCCCTGCCCAAATGGAATTGATACCGTATCAGGAGGAGTCGCGGGATTGGGCATGGCCAGGGCAGTGATAGTGCCTCTAGCCGAGCTGATTTCAATCACGTCACCCTCTTTAATTCCCCGTTCTTCCGCTACTCTATGGTTAATCTCTACCCAGGTTTGCCATGTTGCTGTAGATATCGGGTCTGGCATGGCCTGCATCCAGGGAAGCGATGCACTCCTGCCGTCTAGCAGGGATGCAGAAGCGAAAGGCTGAAGGAAAAACTCCCCGTTCCCGCTGATCACAGGTGCCGGCACGCCGTCAAGACGCGCAGGAGTAACAGAAACCGGCCCCTTGACCTTAGTGTCCCACCACCCGCCACGTTGGAGAATCCCATTCCAGAAAGCCTCAAACGAAGATGCGATCACAGATCCTCCACCGAGGTCATACAATTGCTTGGCTCCATTTACGATTATTTCTTTGTAAGTGTCTCCTGATAGACCAATATCTTTTTCCATCACCTGAGCAGCGGTAAGGAGTACATCAGCAAAATTTCTTGTGCCTAAGTTAACGCCCCTGTTCTCGAAGAATGGCCTCACTACGGGCTGTTGAAACCCGATCGTCTGGTAACCGACGCCCGCAAGAGGAACATCAGTGCCCCAGTCTTCCAAGTAGTTATTCTCAGGAAGGATTAGATCCGCCATCGATGTAGTGTCATCCATCATCCCAGAGAAACTGACAATAAGTGGAACATTAGACGACCTGCTTTTAAAGGCCGCTACTTCTGGAAGTCCATAGTAAGGATCCGCACCTCTAACCAGCAGCATCTTTACTCTGCCTGAATCCATGTCTTCTGTAAGCCTCTGGAACTCATTAAACGAATTACCAGGTGCTGCGGTAGAAATCCCTTTCAGAGGCGAGTCTGGGTTGAGTAATACACCACCCTTCGCTCCAATATTTCCAGCTATATGATTCAACGAGTAAACAGCCTTCAATGCAGCAAGCCCGTTGGAGTGGGCAGAAGCCGACCCCCCGCCTATTGCGAGAGGATGCAAGCTGTGCGAAAACTCCATAGAAATCCGTCTGATCGTTTCTGCAGTTACCCCTGTTTCCGCAGATACATTTTCAGGAGCGTACGAGTTGAGCCAGGAAATGTCTTCGCCTGTGAGCCTGTCAACCACTGCGCTATCAACATCCCCCTCTGAAGAGATTACTTGAATTATCGAAAGGGCCAGCATACCTTCTGTGCCGGGCTCTACCCTGACCCATTCGTCAGCATTTGCAGCCGTAACGGAAAATCGTGAATCCACATGTACAAGTCTGCCCCGTTTTCGTTCATGTCCTTGACGAAACTCACCGTATCCACGGGAATATCTCGTGGGCGAGATCCAAGTGCTCAGAAAGTCGGCCCCGAACGACAGTAAATAATCAGAATTATCTATATCAAAATCAGGAATCGATTCTTGACCAAAGACCTCACTAATGGCTTTACGTAACACTGAGGTTTCTAGAGGCTCATGCACGAATCGTCGCATTCCAATCGATTCTGTAAAGCTCTGAATTACTAGGCCTAAATGACCTCCAACGGGGTTAGTAACCAGTACAGCCCTATCTGATTCACCGGAATCAGATAGTTCATTCAACTGTGAGGTAAGACGAGTGATGGCGTCTTCCCAGCTTATCTCTCTGTATTCACCAGATCCTCGATCCCCTGTTCTAACAAGAGGAGCACTGATTCGATCTGGGTGGTAAAGACTCTGCAGCCCAGCTTCGCAACGGGGGCCATGTTTTCCCAAATTGACCGGATAATCGACGTTTCCTTCTATTTTTTTCGCACGCCCCTCCATAACCCTAACGACTATCCCTTCTGATGTGTCGCATTGCCGGCACACCGTCGCATACCAGTTATCAGTTCCTGAGACTAGATCTTCAGGCATTTCCACAGGCGAATCTATGAGCAACTCCTTTTCAGGAACCCCACACGCCTGGAAAAATACCGCTGCTCCAGCGGAACCTCCCATAAGTGTTAAAAACTGTCTTCTAGTCAGCGCCATTTACGAGCCCCTAATAATGACAGGTTGTGCAGTCTGTAGGAGCTGCGTTTTCTTTGTGGCAACTAACACAATCCCCCATTTTCAATGTCTCTACTTGCCTGACCTTCTCCATTTCCCCTACTTCACCGTGGCATTTTTGACACACTTGACTTGGTTGTATGCCTTCAGATTCTGAAAAATACCTTATGTGAGCCTCGTGTACGAAGTGAACATGATCTGGAACCCTGTGGACCCGAACCCACTGGATCGATCTCCCATCCTCGTATAGAGATCTCATTTTCTCGATCTCACCAAGACCGTCGCCAACAGCACTATGACAGGTCATACAAAGGCCCATAGCTGGGACAGAAGCCGCTGCCTCCTTCTGTACGTTCCGATGGCAGAACGTGCAATCCATGCCCAGTTCCTGTACATGAGTCGTGTGCGGAAAAGCTATCGGTTGATCTGGTCCCGATCTAAATCCGCTATCACCAAATATCAACGGCCTATCCAACCAAGCGGATAATACGAAAGTGAGGAATAGAACTATTGCAACAAAGATTCCTAGTCCAAACGTTCCTAAAATACCTAATTTTACAAGTTGTCCAGTTGTGGGCCTCTTGGGCTGAAAATCCCCTGGTATCAAACTGCTTACTTCCCTTGATTAACCGTAAACCAACTTATATCCAGAAATCGGGATATATAAGTTTTATTGCGCTTCGACCGCCTTGCAAGGCAGTAAAAACAAAATATAAAGCCGCGACAAATGCGATAATAGCAACCCCGTAGATAGGAGGCCTTATCTTTTGCCAGGACGATGAAAGATGACGTGAAGTGACCAACGACGGTATTGCGTTATGGCCGATCAACATGTTGGAAGCAAAAATGATTATAGAAAATACAAACAGCCAGATATTCGTGACAAATACACTAATCTCTGCCCATGCTTCCGGACCTATAAACCGTGGGTCCATCTCTAACAATTTCGCCTAAACCCCTGACAAAAAATTACGGCTAAGGAGACCTAACGCGGGTTTATCCTCAACCGCGCGAAAAGTATCACATTCACCTTTTGGGGTGTCAAGCTAAATGGAACAGGATTTGCAATATTCCAATAAGCCTAGTTGGATATGACCTAAGAGGCTTTCCTTAACCTATACGGCTGAGGTAAGCCGAAAAACCTCTTCGAGAATGACTGGTTTGTCACTACTGCCAACCTGCCATAAAATCCCCAAATCGATAAGTCTATAACATTGGATTTCCGGGTTGAGGATTCTGATGTCAGCATGCGATTTAATTACACTAAAGTATATATAGTGAAAAATTCAGGCAAGTATTTTGAGGTTGAGTTATGGGAAGACTTAAAGGGAAGGTAGCTTTGATTAGTGGCGCTGCAAAGGGGATGGGAGCTGTTGAAGCTTGTATGTTCGCTAAAGAAGGCGCCTCATTGGTGTTGGGTGATGTCCTGGAAGATGAAGGGGAAAAACTAGCCTCGGAGATATCTGCAGGGGGGACAAGTTGCATCTTCACTCCATTGGATGTTCGAAAAGCCTCGCAATGGGAATTGGCAGTAACAAAGGCCACGAGCGCCTTTGGAAGACTCAATGTACTTGTAAATAATGCGGGGGTTACCTCAAGAATGAACTTGCTAGATACCCCTGAAGAGGATTGGGACCGCGTGCTTGATATCAATGCCAAAGGGTCATTTCTTGGTATTAAGGCGGTTATACCTGCCATGAAAAGATCAGGAGGTGGCTCCATAGTCAATATTTCATCTCAAATGGGATTGGTTGGAGGCGACTTTAGTAGTCCTCAATACCAGGCTTCTAAGGGAGCGGTAAGGCTCCTGACAAAATCCGTAGCAATTCAATACGCCTCTGAGGGAATACGCTGCAATTCGGTACATCCGGCACCAATAGAGACCGATATGACGGCAGATGTCCGGGCCGATGAGAAGAGGTTGGCCGATATGGTTCGCCGTATTCCAATGGGTCGGTATGGAAAACCTGAAGAAGTCGCATATGCAGTCCTATATCTGGCTTCAAACGAATCCGGTTTTGTAACGGGCAGCGAAGTGGTAGTGGACGGCGGATGGACGGCTCAATAAATCTCAGCCAAGGATTGTGATTTTGGAACCATCAAGAACAGCTAAATTGGAAATTAGGGAAAACTCATGAAGATATCCGATATACGTTACCACTTAGTTAATCCCGGAAAAGGAAAAAACCTCTGCTTCGTGAGAATCGATACTGATGAAGAAATACACGGATGGGGAGAGTGCTACACGCAGGCTGACAGGGATATACAGGTAACCGCTCATATAGACAAGCTTAAACGGTATTTAGTAGGAAGAGATCCTACGAATATCAAACACTTCATGCAGATAGTTTACGATGACTTTGCAGGCCGAAGGGGTGCTATGGACCTCTGGTGCGCTGTAAGCGGATTGGAACAAGCGATGTGGGACATAACAGGAAAAGTTTGCGGAGTCCCCACTCACAAACTACTTGGTGGCCCAGTTAGGGAAAGGATAAAAGTTTACGCGAACGGATGGGGCGGCGGCGGATGGGATTCAGGGATCATCGCTGAAAGAGCATCTGAAGTGGTCGAACAAGGCTTCACAGCCCTTAAGTTTGATCCGATACCCGGTCCGTGGCGAACATTTGTTGATAAGAAGGTAGAAAACCAGACCGTTAAAAATGTAAGGGCTGTTAGGCAAGCTGTCGGCCATGATGTAGACATATTAGTAGAAATGCACAGACGATTAGCGCCTATGCACGCCATAAGGATAGCTCGCCAGATTGAGGAATATGAGCCATTCTGGTATGAGGAACCAGTCCTAGCTGAAAACATAGACGCCCTGGCAGCTGCAAAAAGGGAGATAAGAATCCCAGTTGTAACGGGAGAGGAACTCTACACGAAATTTGAGTTCAGAGAGGTTTTTGAAAAGCAAGCAGCAGACATAATAAATCCCGATGTTTGCAACGTAGGCGGGATCCTTGAGCTAAAAGAAATTGGCGCAATGGCAGAGCCTTATTTTGTAGCTGTGTCGCCCCACAACTACAACAGCACGACGCTAGGTCTAGCTGCCACAATACAAGTTTCAGCTACTATGCCAAATTTCCTAATCACAGAATACTTTCTTAACTTAGAAAACTTCGGTAAAGAAATAGCTGTCAACCCTTTTGAGGTCAATGACGGATACATAGAACTGCCTGAAACTCCGGGATTAGGTATCGAAATAGATGAAAGTTCCCTGGCCAAATATCCATATCAGGAGTTCCCTCCAAGAGATATAAGACAATCTCGTGATGAAGGTCCATAAACCAGTGGTCAGAGAGAATGAACTCAAGAACTAATACCCCTTCTCCGCAAAAAGTTCTTATATTTGGATCCGCCATGCATGTATGGAGCGATTTGTTTTTTGCACTCCTTGTGCCATTGCTTCCACACATAAAAGAAGAGCTAAATCTTAGTTATACCTCAATCGGACTCTTAAGATCTGTCTATAACGGTTCCTCTGCGATACTCCAGATTCCTGCGGGATTAGTTGCCGAGTCAACCGGCGAATTTTGGATGCTTTTAGGTGGAAATCTTTGGGTGGGATTGGGACTAATAGTAATGGCAGTTCTCCCTGGCTTCTTGCCTCTTATCGGAGCAACAGCACTAGGTGGACTTGGGGGAGGTACACAACATCCTCTAGCATCAAGCATGGTATCCAGAGCATACAATTCAGCTGGAAGATCTGCAGCGGTAGGCACCGTTAACTTTTCGGGTGATATCGGCAAGATGATGGCACCAATAGTGGCAGGATTGCTTGTAATGTTGGGGGGCTGGCGCGCAACGATGTGGATTGTAGGTGCAGTAGGATCTGCTTTCATGTGCATGTCTGTATTCACCCGACGACACTTTGACATGGGAAAACCGCTAGTCGAACATTCTCCAGAAGAATGGGCTAGGGAAAATTCTAGTGAAACTTCCACAATTGTCGGGTTCATCGTATTAAGTGGAATCGGTATTCTTGACAGTGCCACCAGAAGCTCCACACTGGTATTTTTTCCATTCATTTTCGTAGAGAGAGGAATGGGAGAATCTGAAGTAGGCATAGCGTTATTTCTGTTGTTCGCCGGTGGGGCAGCTGGAAAATATATTTGCGGTTGGCTGGACGATCGTACAGGCACTTTGCCACTGATATGGGCGACGAAAGGGATGACGACAACGTTGATAATAAGCGCGATTTTCGTGCCTTCACATATCCTATGGCCACTCGCGATAGTTCTTGGAGTAGGGCTCAACGGAACATCAAGTGTTCTCTACGCCACTGTAGCCAAATTCATACCACCAAACAAGAGAGCAAGGTACTATGGCCTCTTTTATACCACTAACGAGATAGGTACTGTAGGAGCTCCCCTCGGCTATGGATTGATTGCTGACATGGTAGGTCTTAACCGGTCGGTAATAATAATGGGGGTAGTTACAGCGACGATACTTCCCGCGAGTCTCGCTCTTAGGAGATATTTAACTGCAAGTTAAAGTATCCAAAGAATGTCTTTTATCCTTGACCGACCATTTGGCGCATGCTAATTTCTTCCGTAACGATATGAATTGTTAACAAGCATTTCCAGATGATTGTCGGGATGAGCAAAGTAACAGAGAACTATTAGCGCCTAAACCTACAAAAGATCGTTTAATGTTAATAACTGAAGAACTGGACCAAGTCTCAACGGTCGGCGATTCCATAATAACTATCGGTGTTTTCGATGGTGTTCACCTCGGACACAGACACCTATTGCATAAATTGATCGAGACAGCTCGAGAATCCGGAAATTCCGCCGGAGTTGTCACATTTAAGAACCATCCGGCAACTATCGTGAATCCTGACTTTAGACCTAATTTCCTGACGAGCATTGACGAACGTATTCAACTTCTTCAAAGTAGCGGCGTGGATTTCATAGCGGCCGTAACTTTCGATGAATATATAGCCTCCCTTAGCGCCGAAGATTTCATCCAGCTTCTCCAAGATGGGATTGGAATGAAAGGCCTCGTCGTAGGTCCAGATTTTTGCATGGGCAGAAACCGAAAGACGGACGTCTCAAGCTTACGGTCTCTAGGGCAGGAAATGGGTTTCAGCCTTCAAGTAGTTTCCGTACAGGAAAGTAACGGAATATCAGTGAGGAGTACCACATTAAGAGAACTTCTCACCCGAGGTGACGTCAACACGGTTTCACTGATGTTAGGACGACCTTTTTCGTTCTCTGGGAAGATCGTAGCTGGTTTCAGAAGGGGTCGTGAGTTAGGGTTCCCAACGGCAAACATTAAAACCATAGATGGAATGGTCATACCTAAGAATGGGATTTACTCCACCATAGCCTACCTAGGTGATAGACAATTCATGTCCGCCACAAGCATAGGTACGAGACCAACTTTTGATGACGGTGAAAGAGTGGTTGAAACATATATCCTAGATTTCGACGAGGATATTTACGGACAATCTATGAGATTGGAATTCATAGAACATATTAGAGACGAAATCACTTACGATACGGTTAAGGAACTTATTAATCAAATTAGGCAAGACGTGGATGTGGTAAGGGTTTCCTTAAAACCCTTGATAGACAGAATGGGTGAGTGAATCATATTCTTCACCATCCCTAACAGGGCCCACAGGAATAATAGGAAATGACACTACTGGACAGAGAAGATGTGCTCAGAAGAGGGGTGGAAGAGATAATCGTAGAGCGAGAATTCATCGAAAGACTGGATTCAGGCAGTCCCATGCGACTCAAGATGGGTTTCGATCCAAGTGCACCGGATATCCATATAGGACATGCTGTAGGGCTTCGAAAACTTCGTCAGCTTCAAGAACTTGGTCACAAAGTAGTTCTTATTGTTGGTGATTGGACTGCCCAAATAGGAGACCCTAGTGGACGCTCCCAAACCAGAACAATGCTCGGTGCAGACGAGGTCAATGCTAACGCTCAAACATATCTTGACCAATTCTTTAATATAGTTGACAGAGACCGAACAGAGATACGACTCCAAAGCGAATGGTTTGGTCCATTCAATCTCACAAACGTAATTGAATTAACCAGAAAATTCACAGTCGCTCAAATTCTTGCTCGCGATGATTTCGCCAAAAGATTCAAAGAAAGCCAACCTATTGCTATTACAGAACTACTTTATCCCCTTCTGCAAGCCTATGATTCGGTAGCTATTAGCTCGGATGTTGAGTTTGGTGGATCAGACCAACGATTCAACCTGCTAGTTGGAAGGGAATTGCAACAAAGTGAAGGAATGCCGCCTCAACAGTGCTTTATCATGCCTCTTCTTCCAGGCACTGATGGAATACAAAAAATGAGTAAAAGTCTAGGTAATTACATAGGCATCGATGAACCTCCTAATGAAATTTACGGCAAGGTAATGTCTATTCCAGATACCCTGATAATTCCTTACTATGAATGGCTCACAGACGTTCCGTCCCTTGAAATCGCGGAAATTAAGTCTGCACTATCAAATGGATCTGAAAATCCAATGGAATTAAAAAAAAGGGTAGCAGGAATACTAGTTGCGGATTTTCACGATCCTGAATCCGCCGCTTTGGCCCGATCCTTTTTTGAACGAACTATCCAGGGGCGAGAGTTACCTGATGACATCCAAACATACCCAATCCCACGGGGACCCGACTCTACAGGCGTAAGACTAAGTCACATCATATTCGATGCTGGCCTAGCAACCAGTGCAGGAGAGGCACGACGCCTTATAGACCAAGGCGCCGTTCGTATCGACGAGGAACCTGTACGATCAAATATGGAGGCCTCAACTTTGCAAGCAGGAGTATTGAGAGTAGGAAGGAGAAGATATCTCCGCCTCATTTGACCCAATCACAAGAAGAGGTTAGAAACCCTACGACAATAACACTGTGTTAGGATCTCTGATGGCCAAAAATCGATCATACTTCCTGTCAGTGGGAACTAACTAATAGAACAGATTGTGGGGACAATTCTGACTCGTGAAAATTATTCAACCATGACCACAAAAATGATTTCTTTTCGGAGGCTATAAGTTTGGTTAACCTGAGAATACCAGGACCAATTCCTGTTGACGAGGAGATCCTCGAAACCATGGGCACCCCGATGATCAACCATAGGGGCCCAGAGTACAAGGATCTTCTGTTTAGGACTACCAAGGGTCTGAAGAACGTTTTCGCCACTGAAAACGATGTCTATATCATTACGGGCTCAGGGACCTCTGCAATGGAGGCCGCAGTAGTTAACACTTTATCCCCAGGAGATAAAGCTATAAACGCCACCGTCGGTGTTTTTGGAAACCGGTTCGGAGTTATTAGTAACCGTTACGGCATCGATGTTGAAACAGTAGACTTTCCATTCGGTACAGCAGTGGACCTCGATAGATTAAGAGACGCTCTGATTCAGAATCCGGATGTAAAAGCAGTGATGGTCACTCACAACGAAACATCAACTGGAGTGACCAACGATCTCAGAGCAATAGCGGAAGTGATTAAAGGTGAATTTGATAAGCTAGTTATAGTCGACGGGATTAGCAGTGTATGCTCACTGCCTGTGGAAACCGATGCATGGGGATTGGACGTGGTCGCGACGGCTTCGCAGAAGGGATGGATGTTACCGCCAGGGCTCGCATTTATCAGTTTCAGTCAAAGAGCCTGGGAAGCTCACGCAGAGTCAACCATGCCACGGTTTTACTTGGACATGGCCGAATACAAGAGGTATTTTGAGCTCGGGCAACCGCCGTTTACCCCATCCGTTTCTTGTATGTTTGCCTTGGATCTTGCCCTAAACCGCATCGACAAAGAGGGCCTTGGAGCTTTGTACGAAAGGCATGCCACAATAGGACAATTTACTCGGGACAGCATAAGAAGTCTCGGCCTCGACATTTTTCCCGTCACTGAATCCATTGCTTCCGACACCTGTACAGCTGTCTCAATCCCAGAAGGGATCGACGGCAGTAGTTTAGTAGAGAAGTTGCGAGTAGAACACAACGTCGTGTTAGCCGGAGGACAGGCAAATCTAGCTGGCAAGATATTCAGAATTGGTCACATGGGACTTACATCACATGAGGACATTCAAAACACGGTAGACGCACTGAAAGTGGTGTTAGCAAGCACCGAATTTAAGGGGTAAATCCAAATACACTTTAATAGGAGGTTTGCTTCCAGAACCTCACCGGTCTCAAGCAGCGGCAGGAGAGCTATCAAGAAGATTTCGAAGGTCATCGCCTTCAATAGTCTCGTGTTCAATGAGATGCTTAGCTAGGGCTGATAATTTACCTGAGTTATTCTTTATCAATCTAGTTGCTGTCAAGTAGGCAACATCCAAGAGACCGTGAACCTCTTCATCGATGGACTCAGCAATACTATCGCTATAATCAGCCTGCTCAGAGATTTCTCTTCCCAAAAAGACTAACTCTTCCCTTTTACCAAAAGTCCTAGGTCCAAGCTTTTTGCTCATACCAAGCCGTGTAATCATCGCACGGGCTATGTTAGTTGCCTGTTCAAGATCATTTCCAGCTCCCGTAGTTACCTCATAGAACATGACCTCTTCAGCGACACGCCCCCCCATGGCCGCTGCCATTCTCGCTTCAAGCTGATTCTGCGTAACCAATGAGGTCTCTACTTCAGGTACGAACCGTGTGTGACCACCGGTTTGACCTCTTGCAACAATTGTGACTTTGTATGGCGGATCAGCATGGGGAAGGAGATGTGCTACAAGAGCATGCCCCGCCTCATGATACGCAACCATCTCCTTCTCACGGTCGCTAATCACTTTGTTCTTTTTTTCAGGACCTGCAATAACTCTGTCTATAGATTCGGCAAGCTCATCATAGGAAATTTCATTTTTATTTCTGCGGGCCGCCAAAATCGCCGCTTCGTTGATAAGATTCATAAGATCAGCGCCACTGAACCCCACCGTTTGCTTTGCAATCGCTTCAAGATTCACATCTTTCCCAAATGGCTTACCTTTAGCGTGGACGCTAAGGATTTCCTCTCTGCCTTTAACGTCCGGGCTATCTAGGGTTACCCGCCTATCAAACCTTCCCGGACGGAGCAAGGCCGGGTCCAATATATCAGGCCTGTTTGTTGAAGCGAGGACAATGACATTCGTACCGGTATCAAATCCATCCATCTCAACAAGGATTTGATTCAATGTTTGCTCTCTCTCATCATGGCCACCACCTAATCCAGCACCTCGATGTCGGCCCACCGCGTCTATCTCATCGACAAATACAATACATGGAGCATTACGTTTTGCCTGATCGAAAAGATCCCTCACACGTGACGCTCCTACGCCAACAAACATCTCCACAAATTCAGAACCGCTTATAGAAAAGAACGGGACTTCTGCCTCTCCAGCAACGGCCCTAGCAAGAAGTGTCTTCCCTACGCCTGGAGGTCCCATCAATAAGACGCCCCTCGGAATCTTAGCTCCAAGAGCCAAAAATCTTTCTGGAGTTTTCAAAAACTCTACTACTTCTTCGAGCTCTTCCTTAGCTTCATCCACGCCTTGCACATCAGCAAAACTTACCTCAGGGTTATCGCTGTCAAACCTTCTCGCTTTCGACTTACCGAAGCTGAAAGTCTGACTACTGCTACCTTGGGCTTGCCTCATCATGAAAAGCAGGACAGCACCAAAGAAAATGATTGGAAGGAAATTAAGGAGTATTCCTAATACATTGCCAAACCCGCCACTACCTTTAACTGTAATATCTACGTATCCCGTCCCCTTATTTACCCCAGCTGATTCCAGCTGTTCCACTATCGATGAACCCATTTCTTTTCTCGATGTAAGGTGTTGACCATCGAGAGTTACAGCTTCAAGAGTATCGCCTTGAACCTCGACACTTTTCAATCTTCCCTCGGTAGCCATTGATATAACTTTACTGATTGGAACTTCGGAAGAACCTGCAAATGGCTCACTGAACACAGTAAAAAATATCGCCACAAGGGCAACTATAATCAACAAATATATAAACATGCTCCTCATGGAGCGCGGGTTCATGGCATGCTCTCCGTTTTCTGGTTTCCAGTATTGCTGGAATTCATTTCCTTACCGAACGTGTAAGTTATGTGAGCGTTAGCTTTTAATATTATAGTACCAATCAATAATCGGGCAAAACTTCACACGATTCCTTTCACAACGTAAAGGGCTCCTTACGATCCTTTGAGATACCTTATTATTTGTACGACTAGACTAGAATGCTATCAAATGAATTACGTAGCTTTGCTATACTTGGGTTCATTTTTTAAGAAGAAAAGCACTAACCGGTCAATGGTCTTTGGTTAAAGGATATGCTCAGACATAAACTACCCGAACCGTCCGAAGATATGTCCAGGAAAGATATGGAGGCCTGCCTTAAATCTGAAGGAATTGAACACCTACAGGTGACGACAGAAAGAGAAGCATCCGAACTGCTCACTCTTTTAACCTCAGCTGAAAAGGACAAGAACTTCAGTCTTGTCCTTTTACATCTAGTGCCTCTCTCAGTCCTCCATCTTCGTAAGTTGACTGAGGTATGCTCCTCTTTGGATATCGCCACTTTAGCCATAATTGAGGAGGCCGACCTGAGTATCATAGACCCTACACTCAATATCACCGACCTCATAAGTTCGCCCGTGAAAGAACCAGAATTCATCTTAAGGGCCAAGCGGGCCGTAGCAAATGTAACCAATGCGTTCGACGAGGGTGTTATAGCCAGGGATAACCTGTTTATCAACCCTACAAACTACGACGTAACTGTCAACAATAAAAGAGTTAATCTTAGATTTAAAGAATATGAGCTTCTTCTACTTTTGGCCTCAAACCCTGGCCGTGTATACGATCGGGCAACTCTATTAAGCCAGATTTGGGGATACGACTACTTCGGAGGCACTCGAACAGTCGATGTGCACATACGGCGGCTTAGAAGCAAAATCGAGAATGATTCGGATAATCCCTTCATAGAAACGATATGGAATGTTGGTTACCGTTTCCGAACCATGGATTGATAAAAGAAATTACAGTGTCGGAGAATCGAATGATTACTGAAAGAATTGCGTACGTTAATGGAGAGATTATTCCGGAGAGTGACGCGAAGATATCCATCCACGACAGAGGATTTTTACAAGGATACTCAGTATTCGATACTACGAGAACTTTCGGACATCGTATTTTCAAACTAGACGAACATCTCGACAGGTTTTTCAGGTCGCTAAAGTATGCCCGATTAGATCCTCTCATTGATAAATCTGAGCTCTCCCGTATTACCATGGAAGTAGTTGAAACAAATCTGCCTCTATTATCAGACGATGATGACTATTGGGTGACTCAACGAGTTTCGAGAGGGATTTCAACTCCTGAAGGAGATAATCCAACCGTTATAGTTGAATCTGTTCCACTCCCTTTCTCGGCCAGAGCTAAATATTACAGTGAGGGAATGCCTGTAGTGGTGCCCTCAGTCAGGCGGACACCCCCTGAATCTCTAAGTCCCCGAGCGAAGATTCAGAATTACGCTAACTTGGTTCAAGCTGAGTTCGAGGCTAAAGAGCGGAATCCAGAAAGCTGGCCAATCCTTCTCGATATGAATGGTAACCTTTGTGAAGGGCCTGGTAGCAATTTCTTCATCGTCAGAGATGGAGCAGTGGTAACCCCCAGAGAACAATATGTCTTAGCAGGTATCAGCAGATCTACTACCCTAGAATTAGCCGCCGAACTAGGTATAGAAACGACGGAGGCAAACATTGATCTATACGACGCATACACAGCTGACGAAGCTTTCGTTACTTCAACAAGTTTTTGCATTTGCCCTGTTATTAGTGTCAACGGATCTGTCATCGGCGAAGGATCTATACCTGGTCCAATCACACGTAGATTACTAAATGCATACAGTGGTTTGGTCGGAATAGACATAGCTGGTCAATATCTGTCCAGACTATAACCAAAATAGTGCCCTTCACGTTCAAACTGTGACATAGGTGATGTCTCTTTGCTAATATCGACGGCCATATCTTTATCTTTTGACCAAGCAAAGAGACCGTAAGTAAAATGGCTGAGGAAGACTCAATAAGAGAAAATCATCTCTGGAACACCCAGAAAGATTCCAGAAATGCGAGGACAACCTCAAAGAAAATCGATCTTGGCAACCCAAAGGGCAAATGGATCGGAATGGCTGACGACAAAGACCAACAAGAAATATCTCGAGATGACTCTGCGGAAGACACTAGCGACGCGCAGCTTAATCTTCAAGATGGGGCATTTGAAAGGGCCGTTCGTGAGGCAGGTGCTAATAGTATTGCAGAAGAATCATTGCCCGAGCAATTTGATGGTCACATCTTAACCGTAGATGACGCGAAGGCAGATCTGTCACAAGATATCGCCAAACGTGTTGATACAAAAAATCCAGCGCAAGATGTCATTCTAAACAAGTCTTTAAAAAATGAAGATCTCCTTCACATGTACCGACGTATGGTTCTATGCCGCACACTTGATGAACGAATATGGATGTTAAACCGGCAGGGTAAGGCAGCTATCATGGCTTCTTCGCAAGGCCATGAGGCTGGTCAAATAGGTTCTGTAGCAGCTCTGCAAAAGAAATATGATCTCTTCTACATTTACTACCGAGATCTCGCAGTATTACTTGACTTGGGTCTAACTCCGACACAAATTATCAAAGGTTTCCTCGCCAAACAAGGTGAACCCCTCAGCGGTGCCCGTCAGTTCCCTACACATGGAGCTCACCCAGAATACGGTATCGTGAATTTATCTAATGTTGTTGCAACCCATGTGCCGCAAGCAGTCGGGGCTGCACTGGCAGCGAAGATGAACAATGAAGATAGGGTGGTAATTGTTTACTTTGGGGATGGAGCTTCGAGTGCTGGTGATACACATGAAGCAATGAACTTTGCATCAATACATAAGCTTCCTGTTATCTTCTTCTGCGAGAACAATAAATATGCAATTTCAGTCCCATTAAGAAAACAAATGGCGGTTGAAAGCGTTGCTTCACGCTCAGAAGGCTACGGCATGCCAGGTTTTGAAGTGGACGGTTGCGATATCGTTGCAGTCTATGAGGTGACAGCGGAAGCGGCCAAACGAGCAAGAGCAGGGGAAGGCCCCACCTTAATCGAGGCCCAAGTAGAAAGATATTTACCTCACACGAGTGACGACGACGATTCCATCTATCGTTCAGCGCAAGAAATTGAAGAAGCTAAGACTCGTGATCCACTGAAGTTACTCAGAACAAACCTCCGGGATATTGGACAGCTTGACGATAATGAGGACCAGATTATACAAGATGAAGCCCGACGTCTTGTAAATGAGGCTACCGAAGAAGCTGAGGCAGCACCGTACCCGGAAACTAGCGATTTCTATCAACATGTCGTATCGGATTCCGGGTTGGAACCTGGTGAATACCGATGACAATCAAAACCGTTCTCGAGGCAGTTCGAGATGCGATGCAGGAGGAAATGCGCAGGGATAATCGGGTATTCATTATGGGTGAAGATATTGGAGCAAGAGGTGGTGTATTTCTCGCGACTGAAGGTTTTCTGGACGAATTCGGAGAAGATCGTGTAATAGACACCCCCTTGGCAGAATCCTCCATAGCGGGAATCGCACTGGGTTCAGCAATGCACGGAATGAGACCCATAGCGGAGATAGAATTCGGTGATTTTATATGGCCTACAATCAACCAAGTAGTAGGAGAGGCAGCGAGGGTGCGGTATGGCACTGAGGGCAAATTGCACGCCCCTATGGTATTACGTGCCCCTCATGGAGGCGGAGTTCGCGGTGCACTTTATCACTCGCAGAGCGTGGAGGCTTTGTTCGCTCATACCCCTGGTTTGAAAGTAATCACTCCATCAACACCCTATGATGCAAAGGGTTTATTGAAGTCCGCTATTAGGGACGATGATCCAGTGGTATTTTTAGAGCATAAACGTACTTATCGATTAGTAAAGGGAGAAGTGCCTGACGAAGAATACACTCTTCCTATAGGCAGCGCTGATATCAAGCGGAAAGGTAATGACATTAGCGTTATCACTTATGGGCTTATGGTTCATTATTGTCTTGAAGCCGCTCAGGCCGTTGCGGCTGAAGGAATTGAAGTAGAGGTACTTGATCTTCGCACGGTAAGACCAATTGACGATAAGGCCATTGTGCAGACAGCTATGAAAACCGGTAAAGTGATCATAGTGCATGAAGATAGCAAGGCACTCGGGGTTGGCGCAGAAGTGTCGGCCATTGTTTCAGAACATGCCTTCGAGTATTTGGATGGTCCCGTAACCAGGCTTGCAGGTCCGGAAGTGCCCGCAATGCCTTTCAGTCCACCCATGGAAGCAATGTACATGATCGACTCAGCCAAAATAGCCACGGCTATTAGAAAACTGGCGGCATATTGATCATGAAAATTCAACTTCCACAGGTAGGAGAGTCTGTTACTGAAGGAATTATCGGCAAATGGTTAAAGGAAGTAGGAAGTAAGGTTGAAAAATTTGATCCGCTCGTAGAAGTAGTGACGGACAAAGTGGCCATGGAACTACCGTCACCAGTTACCGGCATTCTCAAGGAAATCGTCGCCTTCGAAGGAGAGACGGTTCCTATGGGGGCCATATTAGCCGATATAGAGACGAACGAGCAAGATTCCAAAAAGGCAGCCTCGACTGAAGATTCTGGTGTCCCCAATATTAATGATTTGGGAACTACAGGGGTACTTCTCAAGGATACGGCTCCGGTGGGCCCAACAGGTTCCGGTGGTCAGACTAACACGGGCGGATCAACTGCCGAAGAATTCCCTGAAAAGAGTCAAATTAAAAACTCCGCAAGATTTTCTCCGGCCGTCCTCAGGCTAGCTCAAGAACATGATATAGATCTGTCGTTGATAACCGCCACAGGCAGAAACAATAGAATTACCCGAAAAGACGTACAATCGTTCATTGATTCCGGTTCCATATCATCATCACAGGAAAATTCTGCGGTCGAATCAATACCAGAGGCAACTCAGCCGATCTCGATCTATCCAAGTGAACTTAATGGTGATCAGAGAGTAAAATTGACTCCGATCCGCAAGATGATAGCCAGTAACATGGTTAAAAGTGCGAGTCTTATCCCTCAAGCCTGGAGCCTTGTTGAAGTCGATGTGTCCGGCATGGTTTCTAGGCGACGAGCGATTAGGGAGGAATTCAAACAACGAGAGGGGATAAACATCACATATCTACCTTTTGTGATCAAGGCTGTCGCGGAGTCTTTGAAAGAGAATCCGCTCCTCAATTCATCTTGGGGTGAAGATTCGATCATAATGAAAAGCCGAATAAACATAGGAATCGCGATAGCCACAAATGCAGGCCTTGTCGTACCCGTGATTCATGACGCGGATACGCTGAGCATCGCTGGGCTTGCACGTAGTGTCGAAAACGTCTCCACTCGTTCTCGTGAAGGAACCCTTACGGTAGATGATGTAAGAGGTGGTACCTTTACAGTTAACAATACCGGTGTCCTAGGTTCAGTAGCTTCGCAGCCTTTGGTCAATTATCCTCAGGCAGCAATCATGACAACCGAGGCTATTGTGAAACGACCTGTGATAGTTGCAGACGCCATAGCAATACGTTCCATGATGAACATTTGCCTCTCTTTTGACCATCGAATTATGGATGGTCAAGAAGTGGGCGAATTTGCCACAGCTGTAAAACGCCGCCTAGAAGTTGTGGACGGCAACACTCCAGTCTACTAGCCAGCCTGAAGAATGATCCCTAAAAGTTTGCAATGACTGACTTAATTGCCAGATATCACGGACTAGTGCCTTATGACTCGGCCATCACTATCCAAAAGGAACTTCACAAATCTGTTAGCGAAGGGGGCCCAGACCAACTGATTCTATTGCAGCACCCTCACGTTTTCACGATGGGGAGACGGGCTAAAGATCAGGACGTGTTGATTGATCAAGAAAATCTCGCCAATTATGGCATAAGAATACATCGTTCTGACAGGGGCGGAGAGGTAACTTACCATGGTCCAGGTCAGTTAGTAGGATACCCAATAATCAACTTACGGCGCGCGGGGAATATGGGCCCCCTAACTTACGTGAATAAGCTTCAAGAGACAATCTCTAATATGCTTTCAAATTATGGTATTAGTTCAGAAACTGAGGGACGGCCAACCGGAGTTTGGGTAAACAGCAAAAAGATAGCATCCATTGGAGTAAGAATCAGTAACGGAACAAGTTCTCACGGATTCGCCCTAAATGTCACCACCGACCTATCATATTTTGAACACATTATTGCCTGTGGAATGCCAGACACTATTGCTACGTCCATATCAGCACAAACGAAACAGTCAGTCTCGATGGAAGAAGTGATCTGCTCGACGGCCAATAGTCTCTCACACATATTCGGAACCAAATTGCTCTGGAATGAAAGTCAGAATCGGTAATCTAGATTCTATCAATCCATTTCCGTTTTGCCGGTGACTAGAAACATCACTCGTTCCGCTATATTGGTGGTACGATCGGCGACTCTTTCCAAGTCGTGTGACACCCATAATAGATAAGTAGCTCTCTCTATAGTGGTCGGATCACCCATCATGTAGGTCAAAAGTTCTCGGTATACCTGCTCATACATTCCGTCAACTTCGTCGTCATCATGGAAAACCTCTTTAGCACTGACAATATCGCGGTTAACATAAGATTCTATGCTGCGGCGCAACATATCGACCGCCTTATCCGCCATTCTTGGGATATCAATAAGTGGTTTGAGGGGAGGTAACTCCCCCATCGCCAAACTGATTTTGGCGATTCCTTCAGCATAGTCACCCATTCGTTCAAGCTCATTGGCCACCATCATTGCCGCAATGATGATCCTGAGATCAACAGCCATAGGTGACTCAAGGGCAATCAAATCAATACATCTATGTTCTATCGCTTCCTGCTTGGCATCAATAATGTCATCTTCATCAATCACTTGTTGAGATGCTCCTAAATCTCGTGTCTTTAACGAGTCGATAGACTTGAATATAGCCTTCTCTACCATGCTCGAAAGTTGGACTACTTCGTCTTGAACCAATTTCAAGTTTCTCTCGAAATCCTCTCTAGGCATAAAGCACTTCCCCCTACTTAGCTGAACCTACCCGTTATATACTCTTCAGTTTTTTCATTACTTGGATTTGTAAAAATCCTCTGGGTATCGTCATGCTCGACGAGATATCCTGATCGATTCTCACCAACCATAAAGAACGCGGTTTCATCAGACACGCGAGCGGCCTGTTGCATATTGTGTGTCACTATGATGATCGTGTAACGTGATTTCAGTTCGTGAACCAGGTCCTCTATAGCCAATGTTGCTATCGGATCGAGAGCAGATGCAGGTTCATCCATAAGGATCACTTCAGGTTCAACGGCCAACGCACGGGCTATGCATAGCCTTTGTTGTTGTCCCCCAGACAACGTGAAAGCGCTATCATTTAACCTGTCTTTCACCTCTTCCCATAGAGCAGCTTGACGAAGAGAGAGTTCCACGGCCTCATCAAGGTCACCAGAGACTCCATTCACTTTGAGACCGAAGGATATGTTCTGATAAATCGATTTGGGAAAGGGGTTAGGTTTCTGAAAGACCATTCCGATTCTCGAACGTATCTCGGTCGCATCAACGTTATCGGAATATATGTTGAGATTCTTAAATAGTATTTCTCCTTTCACAGAAGCATTCGCAATCAAGTCGTTCATTCTATTTAGGCAGCGAAGAAAAGTGCTTTTCCCACAACCAGAAGGGCCGATGAGTGCTGTCACAGAATTCTTTTTCATTGCCATGTTCACATCTTTGATTGCAAGAAAGTCCCCATAATATACATTCAGATTTTTGGCCGTAAGGGCGGCGTCCACATTCTTCATACGCTCTTTTTCTAAAACCACTTTCCTATATTACTCCTCCGACCGTACCTGATATCTATTGCGAAGAAAGACGGCGATCGAGTTCATAGTTAGAAGAATCAACATCAAAACTATTATGCCGGCAGCTGCCAAACCTCTGAATTCGTCTTGAGGTCTAGCGATCCAGTTATATATCTGAATGGGAAGGACCGTAAATCTATCCATGGGATGTGCGGGTACAAAAGTGAGGTAAACAAGAGCACTTATCGCAATTACTGGAGCCGCTTCCCCAATCGCCCTCGACATAGCCAAGATTGTACCGGTTAGTATCCCCGGTGCTGCAGAAGGCAGAATAACTTCTTTTATTACCTGCCACTGATCTGCTCCCATCGCATAAGCCGCTTGCCGGTATGAATCTGGGACTGCTCTGATAGCCTCCCTCGATGAAAGAATCACGATAGGAAGCACAAGCAGAGATAGTGTCATAGAACCGGCGAGAATGCTTCTACCAAGTTGAAACCATGTTACGAAAAGTGCTAATCCGAGCAACCCGTAAACGATCGACGGTACACCAGCCAGATTTGCGACATTGATCTCTATGACACGTGTGAGAATATTACGAGGGGCATATTCTTCCAAATATATTGCGGCCCCGACTCCTACCGGGACCGTAAATAACGCGGTCATTGCCATCAGCCACACTGTTCCCATAAGAGCCGAGAATAACCCTGCCTCTTCCGGATGGCGAGAAGGATAATCTGTAATAAACTGCCAATTCATCCATGGAAGACCATTTGAAAGTACTTCATAAAGTAATACAACGAGACCGATAATTCCTACACAAACAGATGCGAGAAACAACCCGTAGAATATCCCTCCCAAAACCCTACGGTAGGTCCTTTTACGCCCAAGTTGGTCAGAGATTGGTTTCAGTTCACTGGCCATGCTAATAAGATTCCCTGAACCGGCGAACAATCCAAAATCCCAAGAGATTCATAACAAATGTCATTGCAAAGAGAAGTAGTCCCACGGCGAATATAGTATTGTACTCAAGAGATCCTACAGGAGACTCTCCTAAGCTGAGTTGGACAATATACGCAGTCATGGTTTGCACGCTCTCCATTGGATTGAAACTCAGACTCGGTGTAGCTCCCGCGGCAATGGTTACAAGCATTGTTTCTCCGATGGCCCTTGATATAGCCAAAATAAAAGCGGCTATGATTCCTGACAAGGCAGCCGGAACTACTATTTTCGTACTAACTTCGTAGCGGGTAGCACCTAATGCATAGGCCCCCTCCCGAAGGTTTCTCGGTACAGCCACCATCGCGTCTTCGCTAAGTGAAGACACCATAGGGATAATCATGACACCCATCACTAACCCCGCGCTGAGCGCATTGAAGACAATTAAGCCTTCAAAAATTGTCTGCAATAGTGGGGTGACGAAAGTAAGGGCAAAGTATCCATACACAACGGTCGGAATCCCGGCTAATACTTCAAGAACGGGTTTAATTACTCTACGCAACTTATCTGGGGCATATTCTGACAGAAATATAGCAGTCATAAGGCCTGTTGGAAGTGCTACAAGTGCAGCAATTAAAGTAACAAGAAGTGTTCCAGAAACTAGCGGTAATACCCCATAAGATCGTGGCCTCAGTATCGGAGTCCATCTCGTACCAGTGAGAAATTCCCAAACTGATACCTCATTGAAGAAACTAGTTGCCTGGTAAATTAGAGTAAAAAGGATCCCAACAGTAGTAAGAATTGAAACCGTAGCGCAGGCGAAAAATACCCACTTCACAACAAATCCTTCTATTCGCACGGCTCCACGACGACGCGAGATAATTTGGTCAGCGAGGTTTTCAGATTCCTGAGTTCTCATTGGTATATTTCTGAGAATTCCATATCTTCACCGCCTATTATTCAAACCAACCGCTAATAGAGAACCTTCCGCCAAATTTCGTAATGAATATCACTACTATGAAGCTTTTTATTTATTGAGCATCTCCATATTGTTTTGATATACCTCTGTGCTAGCAGCGACATATCCAACTTCGTTAGTCAACGCCGGACCTTGCTCCATATAGAAATCCACCAATGCTTTGACCTCGGGCCTATCCAGACTATCAAGATTTATATATAAAAATAATGGCCTTGATAATGGGTTGTATTCACCTGAGGGAATAGTTGTCAGGCTCGGAAGAACACACCCTGAGTCGTTATCTACAGCAACTAACTTTAGCTTGTCTCTGCTTTCCCTGTAGTAAGCGTACCCAAAGTAACCGAGAGCCCCTTTGTCACCTGCAATACCCTGAATGAGAACGTTGTCGTCTGCAGAAGCAGTGTAATCGGGACGAGACAATTGAGCCTCTCCCATTATTTCCTCAGTAAAGTAGTCGAAAGTGCCGGAGTCTGTGTCAGGACCATACAAACGCATTTTCTGGTCAGGGAAACCGGCTCTAACTTGGCTCCAATTATCAATCGATGACCCAGGTTCCCAGATCTTCCTTAACTCTTCTGTTGTCAAACAATCCACAAAAGTATTCTCCAGATTTACCACGACCGAAATGCCATCAGTACCCAATCTGAGTTCAGCATACCTGATGCCATTCTCTACAGCTTTACTTGTTTCTCCTGGGTTTTTCATAGGGCGCGACGCATCTGAAATATCTGTTTCGCCAGCTGTGAACCTCTTAAACCCGCCTCCAGTACCAGAAACACCTACATTGACTCGAACGTTTGGATAGAGCTTGTTAAACTCTTCGGCTACAGCTTCCGAAATTGGGTAGACTGTGCTTGACCCGTCAATCTCAATTTCACCACTCATGCCAGAATCATTTCGGTTTAAAGCATATTCTGAAGCTTCGGAATCGGAATTCCCGGTCCCACAGGCTGTTAGAAAGAGTAGCAACAGTACAAAGGAGCCAAAAAACAGAATGCCTGCCCTGATGCTTCCAATCGAGTAAAACATGTGTTGGTACCAACCCCCCAGCTATAAACTTCGAGACTAAATACTACGGTCAAGTTATTAACTTAGCTTTAACGTTTCTTTAAGAAGCAGAGAAAAATAGATGGTTGATGATTCTTGGTGATAGAAATCCTTGTCATAAGCAAAAGTTTGATGACTTACCGGATATTTGAAGAACATTAGAACTAACATATATTCCGAATCGAAGTAGCGTCCCTTTTCTAGAGCAGGTGAAACGATGGAATCAAGACTGAGCACGACCTCAAGTAAATGTTTATCTGAAATTGACGCATATTCCCTCTTCTTTCATTAAATTCCAGTGACCGTTGAGAGGAAGGTTTGGGGATTGTTCTCCGACGTCTCTGAGGAACTTCAGGCTATATCAGACGAACTGATCTAATTTCCAGCCCGAAGATCCCTATATAGAATGCCTATCACATCTATTGACTTTCGACATCATTGCAATTGACCCATAGATGGCTAAAATATCGGAATCCAGATCAAAACACAGGGATCGCTGTTTATAAAGGAATCCCTAAGCCATCTGAACTGGTTATAAGGAAATTTTTTCTTACTGTTAGGCAACGGGCAAAGTAAATTTGAACGTACTTCCTTCACCCTCCACACTATCCACAAACACTTCACCACCTTGAGCCTGCACAAGGTGTTTTACGATAGATAGTCCCAGACCAGTTCCGCCGTCCCTTCGGGACCTGTCAACTTTGTAAAAGCGCTCAAACACGTGAGCAAGGTGTTCTGGGGCTATCCCCGTTCCGGTGTCTGAAACAGAAATCTCCACTATGTTATTAACATCTTGCCTAGCCGTGACGGTAATAAGACCGTTCTGCCCAGTAAATCTTGAAGCATTCTGTATCAAATTGACAAATACCTGAGATATCTTCTCTTCCTGCCCCATGACCATAATCTCTTCATTTACATCCAAGTTGATCTCTGGCATACCATCATTGATTTGACCTCTAACATAAGAGACTGATTCATTAGATATTCGAAACAAATTCACCGGATGTATATTAATCACTTCTTGGCCACTCTCTATCCGAGACAATTCAAGGAGATCATCGACCATAACTGTCATTCTTTGAATGTCCCGCAAAATCCTGCCAATAAAATCTTCTGCAACATTCTTGTTACCAATAGCTCCATCTTCCAAGGTTTCTGCCATGGCTCTTATTGAGGCGATAGGACTTCTGAGCTCGTGAGAAACATTGCTTACAAATTCTTTTCGAGATGTTTCTGTCTGCCTAATGTGGGTCAGGTCATGAATTGTTATAAGTACCCCCCTTTCAGCATCCAAGCCCAAAGGAGTTGCTGTGACGCTGAGGAATCTCCTGACCTCGGGGACCTCAACCTCTGATTGAAGCAGCACTCCGGAGTTTTCGCATTGCGAGGCTAACTGAAGAATCTCAAAGTCTCTAATGGCCTCAGCTAACCTGATTCCTATAGCATCCCGTGGAGATGCGTTTAGTAATTCTCCAGCCGTCTGATTAAATACGGTAACTAATCCTTCTCTGTCCACAGATATGACACCATCAGCCATAGTATCTAGTACGGCCGACAAAGTATCTCGTTCAGTAGAAAGATTATCTACTGTCCAGGCTATCGTATTCGCCATTTTATTAAAGGCATCCGCAAGATCTGAAGTCTCATCATTAACATGGGAACGCACCCTGTAACTAAGATCTCCCCCCTGTATCCGCGCAGCGCCCATTGTTAATGCCGCTATAGATAAACTCGTCCGACGAGCAATGTAAATACTCAGAGTAATCGAAAGTCCCCCAACGATCACCCCTGATATAACAACAATAGCAACGATAAGATTTACATAGCCTTCAACCTTCTCGGAAGGAACGGAAACAACAACAGCGCCGACTGATCGACCACCCATTCGAATAGTTTCAATAGCAAAGAGCTGCTCGCCGTTAGTTAAATTCACTTTGCCCCAATACTTTTCGCCTGTGGATACGTGCCGGACTGCGTGCTCCGTTCCCCAATGATTACCGATTGAAGATTCTGTGTCCGTGATTATGTTTCCTAAACTGTCGAAAATCGCGATCCTATATTCCTGACCATGATTTGCACTGGCAGCCGCATTTGAAATTCCCGAAATTAAAGAATTAAGGCTGGTTCCGAACCCGTTAACAGCGGCAGCCTCGCTAATTAGAATAGATTCACGTGCAAGGTGGTCATAAACCTGCGTCAGATACGACCTTTGAATGTAATTAAACAAAAAAAGACTAACAATGCCCATGGTAGAAAATATAAGCAGTGTGTAAAAAAAAGCGATACGCCATTGGAGGGAATGAAACATTACAAAGTCCTAACCACAACCTTGTTTCTTTCTCCCTATTGCATTAGTCATCGAACCTGTATCCAACTCCCCTGATCGTCACGATTTTCTTAGGCGTTGAGGGATCTTCTTCAATCTTCTCCCGAATCCATCTGATATGTACATCGACAGTTCGCCTATCGCCAATGTAATCATGCCCCCATAGCCTCTCCAATATCTGCTCCCGTGTAAATACTCTGCCTCTGCTAGACGCAAGCATCACCAAAAGATCAAACTCACGAGGCTTCAAATCTATTAACTTTTCACATATGCGAGCAATATGGCCAGTGAGATCTATTTTGAGATTTCCAACCTGTATGACATCCTTCCCCGAGGATAAATTATCTCTTCCGAGCCCTGATTTAGATGACCTACGTAAAACGTTCCGTGCTCTTGCTATAAGTTCTCGCATGCTAAATGGTTTAGTTATGTAATCATCAGCTCCAATCTCGAGGCCTACCACTCTATCTATTTCTTCCACCTTAGCAGTTAACATAAAAACTGGTATGTCCATTTCCCGTCGCAATATCCGGCACACTTCAAATCCATCAAGTTTGGGCAGCATTACGTCAAGAATCACAAGCTCTGGCAAAATCTCGCGGGCCATTTCAAGACCTGTTTCACCATCTTCTGCTCCATACACCTCGAATCCCTCAGTATTCATACTGTATTTTATGGCTTCGAGAATATTTTTTTCATCCTCTACAACAAGAATCTTTTCTCCTGTCACGGGTCACTCCTGAAAATATTTTCCCCTTTTTTACTTTTAATATTTAACACCTATATAGAGGCTAGGTGCACTAAGTATTCACCATAAGTTACGATGGTCAACCTAATAGCGTAGAACATTTGGCGTGACATAGTAGGTAACACAGTGGGACTTAAAGGCAAGGTTGCCCTTATAACGGGTGAAGGGTACAAGGGGCAGTCGTAGCTCGTTCATTCGCGCACGAGGGGGTCAATGTTCGGAAAATTAGACATCCTAGTAAATAACGCGGGGGTTGCAATCTGGGACACCAACGACGAAGAATGGGACCGGGTAATGGACATCACTACTAACAGGGTGTTCCTCCGTACCCAAAGTGTGATCCCAAAATGAAAAAAGCAGGTGGTGGAACTACAGTCGACATTTCATCTATATTTGGAATAGTTGGTCAGGCAGGAATTCGACCTGTCTACAATACGTCCAAAGGTGCCGTCCGGATTTTTACCAAGTCTATAGCGATACAATGCGCTTCCGATGGAATTAGAGTGAATTCAGTTCATCCTGGTCCCATCGACACTGATATGATCCACGATCGCATAAGTGGTAAGGAGAACGAGGGGAGAACAGGAAATACCGTACCGTGAGGACGACTGTCTGATCCTGTAGAGGTCGCTTACGAAGTATTGTTCCTTGATTCAGATGAAGCGTCCTATATGACAGGCAGTGAACTGGTCATCGATGGTGGGGTAACTGTGATGTAGTTGTCGATTTGATCGGGAAATGACTATCAATCCTGAAAGTTGAATGATACAAAATCGGTACGAGTCACCCATTAAGTCTATACAATCTTCACCATAGGTATCGACAATTCGCTTGTTATGTCCGTAAACCATTCTATTACCTCAGAATGTAGCGGAATACCATTCTTTCGTCGATCTTCCTCCTCTTCATATTCTGATAATCCTGGATACATGACTCGTTCATGGCCAGGAGCAGGGGGGGTATCTTTCAGAGTCTGCAACATCCTATCCATGTTGTCTTTAAAAGAATCCACGTCGGTGAATGATGAAATGTTGTAAGCACAGAAATAATGACACCCAGACCCACCTGTTCCCAACACCATTGTAGATAATGTACCGCTTAACAAAGTCGCAAGCACTTCTGACATCATTGAAAACCCGTAGCCTTTATGTGAGCCTTGATCCCTAGTGCCTCCAAGAGGCAGCTGGTAAAAGTCTCCCCTGTTTGGCATGGGTACTTCATCTGACACAGGGTTCCCCTCTAAATCAGATATCCAGTTGGGCAAAAGGTCAGCTCCTACTCGAGCTGCAAGGCCAAGTTTGTTCCCGGCTATTGCCGAAGTGGCTGCATCAAAAAGGAATGGCGGATTATTCCCGGCTGGGGCAGCTATAGCCAGCGGGTTTGTTCCAAGCCTCGGCTCGGCGCCAAAGGTAGGAAGCACGCTCATTCCACCAGCCGTTGCGGTCATCCCAACCATATCTTCTTTCGCAGCCATCATAGCGTGATGCCCTATAGCACCTGAGTGCCCAGCATTGTTCATGGTAACTACGCCTACTCCGACGGTCCTTGCCTTTTCAATTGCCATTCTCATTGCTTTAGGACCTAAAATAACAGCAAGACCTTTATCCGCATCTATCGTTGCTGTGCCTGGACTTTCCCGTTCAATCTTCCAATCAGGCCTAGGATTAAGCCTCCCTTCGTTATAGCCGGAAACGTAATTCCTAAGCATATTGGAGACACCGTGTGTCTCGACTCCCCTAAGATCCGTCGAGACCAATACGTTCGCCCCCTCTTCGGCATCTTCCAGAGCAACTCCCATCTTGATAAATATCTCCGCAACAGTCTCATGAAGAGACTCATGACCCACCTTGACAATGTCCTCATTGGGCACCTTAAACCTATCAAGCATCTCTTACGTTTCCTTTATGTTTCCCTTATCTCTACCTGAACTCGCTGTCACCCAATAAGTATCTCGTGAAGCCTTCCGATGACGGTTTCAAGCTCAGTATCAGTCAAATTAAATGGATCCACCGCTAAATCGTCTGGCGCACCTATGTTCCCGGTATAAATAGCGGGAGTTCCGTTAGCAAGAGAATTCCATACTTCTTCCCTTGATGGACCTTTCCAGCCTCTTGTAAACGTAAGAAGAGCCATGGGTATTAGAAAATCATGTTCGTCATGAACAGTTCTGACTTCCAATCCCGGCAGTTCCACAAAGGCATCAACTACCTTGTCACACATCTTCCGATATCGCTCGTTTTCTGCCTGCTCGTCTTCTTCAACAAAGAGAGCTAAAGAGTTCACTAGCCCAATAATTTCTTCCTTCGAGACTTTAAGCCCTCTTCCTATGAACTGGTGGGGACTCGCGTTTGCATATGCTGCTTCTATAAGATCCGACCTTCCGCAAAGAATGCCTGATCCTTGAGGGCCTCGTACCCCTTTACCGCCGCTGTAAATAACCATATCGGCGCCTTCCGAAATAAACCGCTTCAAGTTCGCCCGAGGGGGCACATATGAAGCCGCGTCTACGATAACTGGAACGCCTCTACTATGAGCTGTCTCGCATACTTCGCCAAAAGGTATCGCTCTTCTAGTGAGAAACGGCGAAAAAAGATAGGCCACAGCTGCAGTTTTGTCTGAAAAGGCGCCCTCAAGTTCCCATGATTGGCACCTCCTACCATCTCCTATTTCTACGAATTCGGCACCTGCAGATAAGTAACATTGATCATAAGGAAATCGATGACTTCGATGGATAATGATCTCATTATTCATGCCTTCAGCGTTAGGCAGGCTTTTCATTTTTGTAGGATCGCTTCCAGCGATCACAGCTGCCGCCTGAAGAACTAGTCCTCCTGCCGCCCCGCTCGTGACCAGCCCCGCCTCTGCCCCAGTATATTTAGCAATGATTTTGCCTGCCGCAACGTTCAACTCGTCTATATTCACCATAGTGTTAGATGCCCTGTTCATTGCATCCATTACTTCTGGCCGAAGCCTACTTCCCCCATATGCGGTCACAGTACCGGTAGCAGAAATGACAGATTTTACACCTATGGAATTGAAGATTTCTTCAGCTGGGGCCGGCAAGTCCATCATGTACCTCCGTATTATGCAATTGACTGTGACATTGAAGCGGATTATACACGGGGAAACCTATGACAACTTTTAGGTTCTTGTGATTCAACTAATAAACATCGCGTCTCCAAAGCTGTAGAAACGATACTGGGTTCTTACCGCGTGCCCATATGCCTGCCGAAGGAGTTCTTTACCCGTAATCGCGCTGGTAAGCATTAGCAGGGTGGACCTAGGCAGGTGGAAATTAGTTATCAAGCCATCCAGGATACGAAAGTTGTGCCCCGGTGTGATAAATATATCCGCCCATCCATCACCACCGAAAATCGGCGGCCCAGCTTGATCTAAGGCTACATTTTCAAGGAGTCTGGCGGCTGTCGTCCCGATAGAAATAACCCTTCGCCCTTCTCGTTTGGCTAAGTTAATAACCTGTGCTGGCTTTTCCGGCAAATACCAGTACTCAGAATGCATCTGGTGTTCAAGAGGGTTATCAGAAGTAAGTGGCCGAAAAGAATCCCAGCCCACGTGCAATGTCACAAATACGATTTCAGCCCCTTTTTCTTTTAACCGTTTCATCAATCTTTCAGTGAAATGCAACCCTGCTGTAGGCGCCGCAATACTACCTTCTTCCTTGGAATATATAGTCTGATATCTCTCTGTGTCGGGAACTCTCTCTCGTATATATGGGGGTAATGGCAATATCCCGACATGATTTATGTTTTCCTCACCCTCCAGATTTACAATCCGTGCTCCGGATTTCTCCTCTCCTAAAACTTCGCCATGTACGATTTTTCGACGATCCTCTCCTACTACGAATTTGGCTCCAGTTCTCATTCTCCGCCCAGGCTTTACCAGAGCACGCCAACGTCCTCTTTTCAACCGAGACAGCAAGAGCAGTTCAATACCATTTCCTGAGTCTTTTAACTTGCCGTAAAGCCGAGCTGGAATAACACGACTATCATTGAATACAAGAACATCTCCTTTTCTTATGTGATTAGGAAGATCATAGAAGTATCGGTCTAAAATACCTCCAGATTCCCTATTCACAATTAGAAGTCTAGAATGATCTCTCGGCTCTATCGGAGTTTGGGCAATTAAGTCTTTCGGTAGAAAGTAATCGAAGTCGCTAGTTTTCAAACCTTCTAATCACCAAATCTCTTTAAAATTCTGAATGGTTGTTCCAAATATCATTAATTCTAAATGAATCCAAGACCTCTCACGCATCCTGTCAGCGATTGGTAAAATGTTCGTTGCACCTTTGTAAATAGGAATTAAACTCTAAGAAACCATTTTCACATTTACGGTTGATAGTTATATCAACGATTACCTAAGAGGCGAATATGAGATTGCCAACATGGTCCTTGTTAGACTGATTCTTTTCTTCAATGAAGCGATTAGAGATTTCCTACATAAGAACTGTCAATATCTTTCGGCAGCGATATCATTCTACGCTCTCTTCTCTATGTTCCCCTTAGGCCTTGCTGTTATATCTGCAATAGGTTTCTTAGTGGATCCAGGAGCAGAACGGTCAGACTTAGCGAAGGAAATAGCTGACGTTCTCCCTGTTTCCAGTGAATTAGTTGGTACCACAATGGAAGGTATAGTTAGTGCTAGGGCCATCACAGGTATAGCCAGTTTCCTAGGACTAGTTTGGGCCTCATCGGCGGCATTTTCGGCTGTCCGCAAAGGAATTAACACAGCTTGGGGAATTACGGTTCCTCGGAATTTTCTACGTGAGCGTCTCATCGATATAGGTTTGGTTTTTGGAGCGGGATTATTGGTATTGATCATATTGTTTACCGCACCGATCATCGGTGTAGTAAGGGAGCTCGTGGAACTTTATGCGCCCGAAGGTGAAATACCAGGAGATCTTCTGTGGGGTTTAATTAGTAGACTAGTCTCTCCAGTGCTTGCCTTCGTCTCTATATTGACCCTATACAGGTGGATGCCGAATACAAGAGTCAAGATTTTATATGTGATACCGGGGGCTTTTATCTCTTCCGTATGTTTTATTGGTGCGCAGCTATTATTCATCTGGTATGTAAGCACGTTTCCCCTTTACAACATCGTCTACGGATCAGTAGGGGCTCTGATGGCACTACTGGCATGGGTTTATTTCTCGGCTCTTATAATCCTATTCGGAGCGCAGGTCACTTCAATGTTTCATGAATACGGCATGCGTCCAGGTAGAGAACGGGGATTCAAAGGTTTTTGGTCCGGATTCGGGCGTGTAAGGATAAGAATTGTTCGAATTTCACTCAGAGATTAGTTACCTCAAACTCCTAGCATCCATGGCCTTGGTGATAGCCGTCGTGTTTACGTTTGGATGTGAACCCAATGGCGTATTGAATGAAACCCAAGAAGGGAAAATCACCGGCGATAAACTTGCGCCATCACCTAAAATGTCGCTGGGAGCTGCAGAGCTCCAGCCCCCACCCACTCTTGCGAACCTTGTTGAAGAGGTAGAACCTTCCGTAGTCTCAATATCGGTAGATATTGTCTCTCGTGGAATGTTTTATAACTTCACGGATGAGGGCTCAGGTACTGGAATGATCATACGCCCAAATGGATATATATTGACTAACTTTCACGTCGTTCAAGATGCTAAGGAAATAGAAGTTAGTATGAGTGACGGTAGAAATTTTTCCGCAGAGATAATAGGGCTGGATAAACTAACAGACCTTGCTGTCATAAAAATTGGTGCCGAAGATCTACCTACCGTTTCCTTTGGAGACTCGGACAACCTGAGAGCCGGTGACTGGGCTGTTACCATCGGCAATGCTCTTGCCCTAAAGGGTGGTCCAACAGTCACTCTTGGTATTGTTAGCGGTCTCGGTCGTACAATACAAACGGAAAGAGGTGATCTATATGACATGATCCAAACTGATGCCGCTATCAACCGAGGAAATAGTGGAGGTCCTCTTGTTGATTTAAGCGGTAAAGTGATCGGAATCAACACCGCCGTCTACGGCGGAGCCCAGGGAATAGGATTTGCAGTTTCTGCCAAGGTGGCCCTACCCATAATTAAAAGCCTTATAAATACCGGTAAGGTCGTAAGACCTCTTATAGGATTGAACGGAATAAATGTTACTCCTGCTTTAGCTTCTAGATACAACCTTGGAATTGCTGAAGGGATTTTGATAACTCATGTCCAAAATGATGGTCCGGCAAATCAGGGAGGGCTCAAAATAATGGATGTCATAACGGCCCTAAACGGAACCAAAACTGATGATATGGCGCAGTTTCTAAGCCTTTTATGGCAATACAAAGTTGGTGAAGAGATCGAGGTTACGTTTGTATCAGATAGATCTCCTAAAGTGACCCGTGTGGTTCTAGTAGAGCGGCCCTCATTTTAGATCGGTTTACGACCAGACACGATCGCTACAGAACCAAGGGCCTTTAGGTCAACATTTACGTTTACAAGGCCCCCATTTTTCATGGCGATTGCCAGTTCAGAAGCCGTCATAAATTCTTGCACAGATTGGGGGAGATAATCATAGGCATCCCGTTCACCCGCAAAAATACTGCCCAGAATGGGCGTAAATATGCGAAAGCACGTTGGGAAAATCCTTGCCATCACAAACCCTAGCGGTGTAACGAGTTCCAACACTACTACTGTTCCTCCAGGTCTTATCACTCTCAACATTTCTGCCATTGCACGTCCAATATTTGTGAAGTTACGTATTCCAAATCCAACAGTGGCACATGTGAAAAAATCATTCCTATACGGCAAGCGATGTGAATCCCCAATTACAGGCATGAATTCGTCTGACAGATTTCTCTTAACTGCTTTCAATACCCCGACTCTTAACATATCGAAACTGAAATCTAACCCTACTACTTGTGTGATTAAAGGGTTCTCCAAAAGATCAAACGCGAAATCACCTGTTCCCGAGGCAATATCCAAGGCAACTCCCTCCGTTTCTATTGATATGATCCCAACCGCCTGTTTTCTCCACGATCGGTGTCTCCCAAAGGTCATAATCGTGTTGAGAAGATCATATCGACCCGAGATACGCCCAAACATTTCAGAAACGCGTCTTGCTCGCTCTTTATCAGTAGAGCAAGTCAATGGTTAATCGCTGCAATTTTTTCTAAGAAACGATACTACGTTAGGTAGTTCTAATACTAAGTCGGAAGCCAGTAAGCCGGATTGACCCGTGCGTTCCGATATAACACCCCCCGCGGCGCCGTGTACATAGACTCCAAGAACGGCTGAGTCCGCCAAGCTCAATCCCTGTGAAGTAAAACCCAAAATTATTCCAGAAAGTACATCTCCAGTTCCTGCCGAAGCAAGAGCGGGATTGGCGACCCCACTAATCCATACAGTACCGTTCGGCTCTCCTACCAGGGTATTGGCACCCTTAAGGACAACCACTTTTCGCCACTTTCTTGCATAATCCTGAACTACGCCCAATCTATCAGCTTGTATTTGCTCTACTGACAACCCCGTGAGTTGTGACATTTCTCCTACATGTGGTGTCAGAATTGATTGTTCGGGTATCCGATCCCACCATTTGTAGAACTTGCTTATTATATTTAGCCCATCAGCATCGACTACAAGAGGTGGCACATCTACGGCCGACATAATCAGACAATCTATAAGAATTCGTGCCTGACGTGACATACCTAGACCGCATCCTACTAATAAAGCCGAATACTTAAAAAGAGCTTTGTGTATCGACCTTGCAGACGACCATCCATCCAAAATTTCACCATCTTTATCATCGAGAGGTAACAATGTCGCTTCTGGGACCAACCCATTTGTCACGTATGCAATAGCTTGTGGAACTGCTAATGTGACTAACCCAGCTCCAGATCTGGCTGAGGCAGCTCCAGCAAACGACGGCGCCCCCACGTAGTTTGCTGATCCTCCTACCACCATCGTTTTGCCAAATGTGCCCTTGTTCGAATCAACCAACCGTTTGGGTACAAGTGACGCCGCATAGCCAGAGGTAATCATATTAACGTTTATATGGCTATCCAGTCCTTCGGGGACACCGATATCCACTATTCGAAGAACACCGCATACGGCTGCCCCAGGTTGTGTCAAATGACCAATTTTTAGGTATCCTAAAACAACGGTCAATTGAGGGACTAATACTGATGGGTCTACAGAGCCAGTATTAGCATCGACTCCGCTTGGAATATCAACCGCAACTATAAAGGTACTCTCTTTTACCGACTCCTCTACGGTTTTCAAATACATTGAAATGGGGTTCGATAGAGGACGCGATGCTCCTGTTCCCAATACAGCATCGATAACAACGTGTGAAGATGCGGCGATCTCGCCAAGAGCTGCAGCACCCTCTAATGATTCTGATGCTTCTAGAACATCTACATCTGAGGAGATCACCTGCAGCAAACAGTTATCCGGCTCCGGACGTTTTGCTAAGATTGCTGCAGTTACCTTTGCCCCTTGCTCCGCAAGCCTAGTGCAAACAACCAATCCATCGGAACCATTGTTACCAGGACCAATTAATGCCAGGATATTAGCCCCAAATATTGGTCCAAAATGGGTCTCGATCTCAGAGGCAACCAGCTGGCCAGCGTTATCCATCAGGGCGTTTATAGAAACCCCCAAATCGGCAGACCGTTCCTCAATATCAATCATTTCGGAAGACGTCAAAATCTTCATTTTTCTAACCCATCAATGAGATTTCATCTGGAAGGACCTAAACCATGAAATTTCGAAATCCCAACCAAATTACACTTTATCCGGTCTCACCCATATAAGTTTGGAAATATCCATACCGAACACCAATTCACCATTACTTACACGAAGTGTTATCACTCCTCTTGCCCTTGACGAATCTAAAACCATCAATGGAGAGTCAGGCAAGAAATTATTATCCACAAAATATGCCAGTAGATCCGAGTCATCCTCAGGTACACGATCAACAAGATAGTTGACACCAATTTTCGCTTTGCTGAGATTTATTACCCCTTGATTCGGAGAGTATCCACTACCGGGAATAGGATGACCGAAAGGGCAAGTAGTGGGACCATTCAATATATCCACAACTCGGGATTCCAGATAAGGGGATATAGCATGTTCCAATCTATGTGCTTCCTCATGAGCGTGCTTAAGATCTACTTGGAGTACATCCACAGCCAATCTTTCCGCCAATCTATGTCTCCTCACAACACTTTCTGCAGATTTTCTCCCCGTCAAGGTAAGAATTACTTCCTTATTGGAAGTCGTGGATACAAGCTTCTCACGTGACATCCGCCTAATCATGGCACTGACGGAAGGAAGTGATGTGCCGAGGCCTTCAGCCATTGGCAAACTCTTAAAATGTTCTGAAAGTTGAGCCGGTGTTACTCGGACTTTTTGCTCTTCGAGCCTGAGTATGGAAAGCAGGTAGTTCTCCATTGCCATGGAAAGCCTGTGTTCTTCTCCGATTTTCCTAGAAGATCCGGAGCTTCCGGATGACCTTGAGACTGCCACTTTTTAAGATCCTATCAAATTCCCAAAAACAAGCCTTATGGTGGCTCATATTGTAAAAACGACTGCCGGTTTCCTAACTTTGATATTTCACCTGAAGCCTTACAACAGTATTACCTCTTGGTATACTGCTTCGCTTTGCGTGCCCTCTTTAATCCGGGCTTTTTACGTTCCTTTACTCTGGCGTCTCTTGTTAAAAGGCCTGCCTTCTTTAGGTCTCCCCTGAACTTTCCGTTCTCTACTTCAGCCAACGCACGGGCGATCCCATGCCGGAGAGCCCCTGCCCTACCGTTGACACCACCTCCCGACAATTTAGCTACAACTCGGAACCTGCCTTGAGTACTGGTCACCGTAAATGGTTCATTGATTATTTGCTGCCAGATACTGTAGGGAAAAGCTTCTTCCATAAGTTTATCATCCACTACTACCGGGCCAGCATCAGAATAAAGTCTCACTTGTGCAACTGCTGTCTTTCTCCTACCTATTGCGTAGGTATAAGCCTGCTCAACCAATGGTCTTCCTCCTAATTACTTTCCTGTTCAAGTTCCTTGGATTTCTCTGTCCAGTTGACCTGTGCCTTGTGGGGATGAGTTTCCCCAGCATAAACTTTGAGACGAGAAAGCATTTTTCTGCCAGGTATATTCTTGGGCAGCATTCCCTTTACTGATTGTTTAATTACCCGATCTGGATGACTGTCGAGCAATTGTTGAAGATTGATCTCCTTAAGGCCTCCGTGATAGCCACTGTGACTGTAATATATCTTCTGTTCCCTCTTGTTACCAGTCACTTCAACTTTCTCAGCGTTTATAACAACGACGAAATCTCCCGTATTCAAGTAAGGCACATAACTTGAACGATGCTTTCCCTGTAACAACCTTGCTATATCGCTGCTAATTCGGCCCAAAGTCTGACCCTCTGCATCAATAACGTGCCATTCTGGTTTGAGTTCAGAGGCCTTAGGTTGGTGCATTCTCGGTCTAATGGCCATATCTGATTTCCTCTATTTTTTTGTATTTATTTTTAAAAATCAAATTTTGTCGGTATATATCTTAGTCTAAGTATCATGTTACGACTCTTTTAGATCAGGGGAGGAAACCTTTCATATCGAACTTCCCTCAAACAAAGTCCTTGCGCCGGAAGAGAATGTGCAACCGAATCACCAGCCCCACGTATCAGCTGTTTCAAATCATCTAAAGTTAACGCGCCACGTCCAACATCAACTAGGGCTCCAACCATCCTACGCACTTGGTGAGACAGAAATGCATTCCCTTCTATTGTGTACTCTAAAATGTCGTTTTTTTTCATAAGATCTGATCTAAGAATCTTTCGAACGCTGGAAAAACTCTCGCCTTTCATGGGACCGGAGAATTTCCTAAAATCGTGAGTTCCTAAATACAGCAAAGCGCCCTTTTTCATTTTCAAAATGTCTAAATCAGCAGTAATCACCGTAGCAATTCTTCTTTGAAGGGGGGAGGGAACCTTTGAGTTACGGATCGTGTATTTATACACTCTGGATACAGCATCCCTCCTGGGATCAAATGACTCCGGAACCTTAAAAGCTTCTCTCACCGCAATGTCTTCTGGCAAATAGTGATTCAGTCCACTAACAAACGTTTCCGGGCTATGTCTTGTGACAGTATCGAAACTAATCACCTGCCCGATGGCATGGACTCCGGAGTCAGTTCTACCCGCCGCTTTCACACGAACAACCTCACCTGAGAACTTATATATTGAGTTTTCAAGTTCCTCCTGTATGTTACTTGCGTTATCCTGATACTGAAATCCGTGGTAGCGAGTACCTTCGTATTCTATGGTCAATGCCAACCTAATGGTTGTCTCCCTAGCTACCTTTCGGACAAACAATTTATGCTCTTCAAAAAACTAGTCAACTAGTTCTAGGATCGCCATTTCAGAAGCGTCTCCCTTTCTCGGTCCTAACTTCGTCAATCTTGTGTATCCCCCGTCTCGATCCTCAAAACGTGGCCCGAGTACGTCAAACACTTTCTTTACTACCGACTCGTCTGTTAGCAGAGCCGAGGCTTGTCTCCTATGATGTAAGTTGCCTTTTTTACCCAACGTGATCACTTTCTCAGCCATCCGCCTAACCTCTTTGGCTTTGCTATCCGTCGTACGGACCGTTTCATGACGTATAAAGTCTGTCACCATGCTTCTAAGCATCAGAATTCTGTGCGCTGTTGGCCTTCCTAGCTTTCTTCCTGCGATTTGGTGTCTCACCTTGAACCTCTCCTACGCCCCATTGATAACGAGATCATCATTGTTCTCTTCATTCGCTTCGACAGATCCAATTTTTTCTGGATCCATATGATCTGGGAGAATATCTAATTCTCTGAACTTATCGTAGAGTTCTGTATACGATTTCTCACCGAAGTTTCGAATCTCTAAAAGTTCTTCTCTAGATTTCTCCATTACCTCACCCACCTTATTAAGACCTGCTCTTTTAAGACAGTTTAACGTTCTCGATGAAAGTTCAAGTTCCTCCACTATCATGTTGTAGTTTTCCGCTGGAATCTCTAACGATATTCCCTCAGAACCTTCAGCGGCTGCCTTTTCGACATTAGCGAAGAGGAAAAACTGATTAACTAACATGTTGGAAGCCTCTGCCACCGCCTCGATAGGAAGAGTTGAGCCATCTGTCCAGACTTCTAAAATCAGTTCTTCAAAGTCTGTCCTGTGGCCGACACGGGTTTGTTCTATCGTGTAGTTAACTTTACGAACAGGGGTAAACACGGAGTCAATCGGTATAGTACCAATAGCTAAACCGTCACTACTGTCAGCTATTTTGTAGCCCTTACCATGTCCTATATTAAGTTCGACTACTAGCTCAGCATCAGGGGAATCAAGAGTCGCTATGTGTTGCTCAGGATTAACTACATTATAATCAGCGGAAGGCATAATATTTCCCGCAGTGACACGAACGGGCCCATTGTCACGACCTTTGGCTTCTAGCCTTAACTTTGCCGGCGTCTCAGATTCTGTTTCAGAACGAATCCTTATGTTTTTGATATTAAGAAGAATTTCAGAGACCTCTTCTTTAACATTCTCCACGGTCATGTATTCATGGAGGATATTTTCAATTTTGACCCATGTTATAGCTGCCCCCGGAAGTGAATTGTAAAGTACTCTTCTCATAGGATTTCCTAAGGTAACCCCATACCCGGGTTCAAGAGGTCCTACGACGAATTTGCCGTATGTATCTGAGGCTTCCGAGACAGATATAGTTGGGTTAGGTATTATTTCTTCCTCAACGGGTTCGTCGAGAATCGAAATATCAGAATAATCCATTGCCATAGTCATTTGGGTTTGTCTCCTAGGGTCTAACTTCTAATGATTTCCAGAGTAGAGTTCAACAATCTGAGTAGTGTCGACCTCAGGCTCGCCATCTTCAGCGGTTGGTTCTGTGACTACTATTGCCTGCATTTCGCCTTGTTCCAGCTCGATCCAATGGGGCGTAGGTATGGACTTGCAATTATTCTGGGCGATTTCAAAAAGCGTTGTCTTTTTCCCTCTTTGAGTCCACTCCACCTTGTCCCCCTGATTAACTTGGAAAGACGGTATATCCACTTTTCTTCCATTCACATTGAAATGCCCGTGATTTACTGCCTGGCGGGATTGCTTTCTCGAGAGAAACATGCCTGACCTATATAAGACATTATCCAGACGTCTTTCGAGCAAAACCACGAGATTATCGCCGGTCACCCCTTCCTGGATTAGCGCTTTATCATAGTAATTTTTGAATTGCTTCTCGAGCACCCCGTAAAGAAACTTTGCTTTCTGCTTCTCTTTCAGCTGAAGGCCGTAGGCAGAGACTCTTCGCCTACGAACGAAGCCCTGATTTACACGTTTCTCCTTTCGGGTGCCATAAACACCGTAGGACTCGAGGCCGAGCGTTCTGAGCTTTTTCTGTATTGGTCCTGTATATCTAGCCATAATCTCTTAACCCGACCTGATCACCGGGAATCCTCTCCATATATTAGTTTCAAAGTATTTTGTGTCTTAATAATCATTAGCTCTACTAGCTTTTATCCGAGTAGTTTATTTCGTAAGAAAGCTTTTCCAACCCAAATCCTTCTATTCGTATCCTTGTGTCAAAATAGAGCAGTGTAACCGCAACCGCAGAAATCGTTACGGCTGCCGAATTTGCTATAAGGCTAACTAAATATTGTATCCCCATGGAAGCCAATGATAGGCTCCCTGAATCTAGTGACAGAAGCAACAACGAAGGAACTGAAATCACAAGTCCAGTCCCCAACATGACTAGCGTAATCAAAATCATTCCACCCAATATTCTGGGCCACATGGATCTGACGAGCTGGAAACTTCTTCTTAATGCAGAAACATATTTACGACCTTCATAGAGCGCTGCTGGAATTGCTAGCGAACCAAATAACAGGAAAACCGCAGCCACTATAGCAGGGATCACGATGATTATTCCCCCAACGCAAACTGCTAACCCAATTGTGAGAGTAAACGATAATAACAAAAGCGAATATATTCGCCAAGAAACCCTTTTAAAACACTCTTTCACATCTATAGTTACCGTAACCTATAGTTGCCCAACAGCGGCGGAGGCAGCTGACCACACAGCAGTCGTTGCAACTAAAGTGACTACGGCAACTAATACGTAGAAAAATAACACCGACCCTGGAATTGCACCTACCGTCAGATAATGCTGCAGTTCTGTTCTTGGGCCTAGGAAGGTGATTAGATTTGCCGGAGCAAATACCACTAAAGCTATAATGGCAAAACTCCGTCCACCCTTGCCAAAAATCGCAAAGGCCTCGTTAAGTATATCTCCCAGACTTCGTTCCTGCATTTCTTAGAATTCCGCTTACGGGGCTATTGTGGGCATTCTCAACAAATCGACTAGACCCTTCTCCTTTTTGGAGGCCTACAACCGTTATGTGGGATTGGTGTTACGTCTCTAATACTCGAGACCGATATACCAGCACTTTGGATCGCCCTAATCGCCGCCTCTCGGCCTGCGCCCGGACCTCTAACGAATGCGTCCACCTGTCTCATTCCCCGTTCGATAGCTTTTTTCGCAGCATCTTCACCGGCCCTCTGGGCAGCGAATGCTGTTGACTTACGAGAACCTCTGAATCCGGCCGTACCTGAACTACCCCACGCGACAGCATTACCAGTCGGATCGGTTAAAGTAACGATCGTGTTGTTGAAAGTGGATTGGATATACACTTTACCAATGGGTACTGGTCCTCTATCCCGTCGCCTTGCCCGTGGTCTTCTAGCCATAAATTTTACTTCTCCAGACTCTTTGCATGCTAGCTCTATTTTCGCTTAAACGAAAATCGTCATTACTATTAATCAATTATTTGGTTGTTGTGTGTCGGCGAGCGACTGCTATCCTTCGACCCCTCTTGGATCGGGCGTTGGTTTTCGTCCTTTGGCCTCGCACGGGCAGAGCTCTACGATGTCTGCTGCCTCTGTAGCACCCAATATCTATAAGCCGCCTTATATTCTGATTCACATCACGACGGAGATCTCCTTCTACAACCTTATCTTTATCAATAATTTCCCTTATACGATTAAGGTCTTCGTCTGAAAGATCTCTAACTCTGGGGTTATCGAATAACCCAGCCTTATCTAGTACGTCCTTCGACTGTGACGGACCTATGCCGTAGATGCTTGTGAGCGCAGTCTCGACCCTCTTATTGTCAGGTATGTTTACGCCAGAAACTATAGCCATTTCAAACTCCCGTCTTCCCTTATTAACCTTGCCGTTGTTTGTGTTTTGGGTTTTCACAAATGATCATTGCACGGCCCTTTCGTCGTATGACCCTACATTTGGCACATCTGACCTTTATTGATGCGCTTACTTTCATCTAGTTTCTCCTATTCCCAAATCTCTGTTGCCGCAATGAGGCCAAACCTTATCGGAACCTGTAAGTAATCCTACCCCTGGAAAGGTCGTATGGAGATAGGTCCACCAAAACTCTGTCACCGGGAAGCACCCGAATGTAATTAACCCGTAGTTTTCCAGAAATATAGGCTAATACTTCGTGGCCATTGGCCAACTCTACCTTAAATGAAGCGTTTGGGAGGGCTACTTTAACTGTCCCTTCCACTTCTATTGATTCGTTCTCTTTCGGCATATAACTCCTTAGCAAAGGCGAGCCCATTCCAAAATTCTTTGACACACATGTTCAAGTAAGAATTTCAGGACCATTCTCTGTTATTGCAATTGTGTGTTCAAAGTGAGCCGATAGCTCCCCGTCCGCGGTCACAATTGTCCATCCATCTCCGAGGCCTTTGGTACGCCAAGTACCTATATTAAGCATTGGTTCAATAGCCAACGCCATTCCGGGTCGCAGTCGCGGGCCAAGTCCAGGTTTACCGTAGTTAGGCACCTGTGGTTCCTCATGAAGCGCCCTGCCAATTCCATGACCCACATATTCACGAACCACAGAAAACCCCTTACCCTCAGCATACTTTTGTACAGCATGAGAGATATTAGTAAGCCTTGTACCAGGAATCGCTTTTTTTATGCCCTCATCAAGCGATTCCTTTGTCGCTTTAATGAGCAGGTTTGCTTTCTCCGATATTTCTCCCACCCCCATTGTGAATGCACTGTCACCATGAAATCCATCCACAATAGCCCCAAAGTCAATGCTGACGATATCCCCTTCTCTCATTTTTCTATCTCCGGGAATACCATGAACTATCTCCTCATTAAACGAAAAACATATCGTCGCTGGAAAAGGTTTACTCGAAGTAGGTTTATATCCTTTAAAGGATGGGATAGCTCCCTTTCCCCGAATTACTTCCTCAGCTAAAGCGTCCATATCTCTGCTAGTAGCACCTGGCTGAACCGCATTCCTGACAGCAACTTTGGCCTCTGCAACGACCTTACCCGCCTCTCTCATAAGATTCAGTTCCCTTGGGGACTTTATTGTTATTCCATCTGCTCCTCTAGTAATTGTATTCATGAATCAACCCTCATTAATGTCTGAGAGAGGCGAAGCCATATTATACAATGAACCGCTTCTCGCATCACCTCACAGCCTTTTCGATCGCACGTTTTACATCGTTGATTCCCAAAGACCCGTCAATTTCCCGAAGATTGCCTGACTCGCGAAAATGATTCACAAGGGGCTCAGTTTCTTGCATATAAACCTCAAGACGATTCCTAATTACATCGACTTTGTCGTCATCTCGTTGATAAAGCTCCCCACCGCAAGAGTTGCACTTGTCAGCTATCAAGGGAGGGGCAAATATTTTATGGTATGGCATATGGCACCCTTGGCAAATCAGTCGACCAGACAGCCGATCTACAAGTACATCCTCATCCACAATAAAAAATAAGACCCTGTCTATCCCTCCACTGCCCAGCAACCTACTTTCTAAAGCCTCAGCCTGAGCAAGTGTGCGAGGGAAGCCATCTAGCACGAAACCTCTGGAGTGAGTCGGAGTCTCAATCCATCCCATAACCATGTCAATGGTCACTTCATCGGGAACATATTCACCTTTATCCATAAAACCCTTTGCAAGTTTACCCAGTTCAGTATTTTTCGTCAAATTATCCCTAAAAAGATCTCCCGAAGAAACACTGGTAACGCCAAACATAGATGCTATGTGACCTGCCTGGGTACCTTTGCCGGATCCCGGGGGCCCCACAAGAATAATCTTCAAAAGGATCTTTCTCCCAATTCGCTTTTCAACTTTTACCTTATAAACCCTTCGTAGTTCCTCATTAAGAGCTGTGCTTCAAGTTGCCTCATAGTGTCGAGTGCTACTCCGACCATAATGAGTAAACTAGTGCTGCTCAATGTTAGTGCTCTGACCCCAGTCAATTCGGTTACAAAGTAGGGGATTATAGCGATAGCTCCTAGAAATAACGCACCCCCCCAAGTTATTCTGAGTATCACCCGATTCAGGTAATCTTGCGTAGGTAAGCCAGGCCTTATTCCGGGTATGAATCCCCCGTTTTTTTGAAGATTCTCTGCTAGATTCTGCTGCTGAAATATAACTAATGTGTAGAAGAAAGTGAATATTACAACCAAAAAGAAAACTGCAATCCAATATGGCAGATTGGTTGGATCCAACGTATCTGTAAAAAACTGTGCAACAGTACTAACGAAGCCATCATCGAGAGGATTCCGAAAGTAACTCGCTATAGTGCCAGGAAGTATTATGATGGAGAAGGCGAATATTAGGGGAATCATTCCCGCTGTATTTACCCTGATAGGAAGAAAAGATGATCCACTTTGCCTCTGCATCCTTCCGCCTCTAAAAACACTACGACCGTATTGAACAGGTATTCTACGTTGAGCTTCGTTGAAAAAAACGATTACGAAGATGATCGCAAATCCTATGATTGCGAGCATCATAAGACCTGACACATAATCGCTCTCGAGAAAACCTCTGCCAACCATCTGAGGGAAGCTAGCAACTATACCGCCAAATATTATGAGTGATATACCATTGCCCAATCCTCTCTCTGTTATCAACTCGCCAAGCCAGACGAGAAACATTGTCCCAGCAACTAAAGAAGCCATCATCGCAAAGGTATGCAAGTTTAAACCAAAGTCGACTCCTGGCAGCACTCCAGAAGACCTGAGTAGGGTTAACTGTCCCCACCCCTGTAAGAACGCGATCGGCACCGTAAGATAATGAGTGTACTGGTTAATCTTTTGTCTACCGTAATCCCCTTCTTGGGATAACTCCTTCAACGATGGAAGAACAGGAGTGAGAATCTGCATAACTATAGAGGCGGTGATGTAGGGATATACCCCCAGTGCCGCCACGCTAAGATTTGCTAAGGCACCGCCGCTAAAAAGATCTAGAAATCCCAAAAGTGCCTGTTGGCGAAATGCTTGCGCGAGAGCCTGAGTATCAACTCCTGGAACTGGAACGTGCGCCACAAACCGAAATATGAGCAACATTGCAAAAGTGAAGAGAATTTTAGATCTAAGCTCTGGAACGCGCATTGCGTCCAGCATGGATTGGATGAGCTGAGGTCGAGAGACCTGTTCACCCCTTGCAGATGGGGACTGTCGAACCATCTAATCGATGACCTTAGCGGAACCGCCCGCAGCTTCAATCTTATCTTTGGCCGCGATTGAAAACTTATGGGCCGTAATGTTAAAAGCCGCCGTTACATTTCCTCTACCAAGAACCTTGAGGTGCTTGTTTGTATTCTTAAAAACACCGGCATCAACGAGTACCTCAGCAGTGATGGCACCCCCATCTGGGCAAATCCGGGATAGGGTATCGAGATTAACAACATTATATTGCCGTTTGAATATGTTATTAAAGCCTCTCATTGAAGGAAGTCTTTTTATTAAAGGGAGTTGCCCTCCTTCAAAACCAACCCTAACGCCACCTCCAGATCTGGAATTCTGGCCTTTCATCCCCTTGCCCGAATAGCTGCCTGACCCGCTTGCATCTCCGCGTCCAACTCTCTTCTTGTTTTTTTTGGCCTTGGCCGGCCGAATAGTATGCTGATTTAGTGCCATTTAAATGATTCCTAGACCGTATTTAAGACCTGACTTAGCTAACTCAATTCCTCAACTTCAACCAGATGGCTGACCTTTTTTACCATACCCATGATAGAGGGACTACATTGGTGTTCAACCGAGTGGTTGATCCGCTTGAGACCAAGACTTTCTATTACCCTTCTTTGCCTGTGGGAATAACCTATAGTACTTTTTCTTAGAGTGACCACTATCTTCGCCATGTGAATTACCTGCGTTTATCCTTCCACGAGTTCAGCAATTTCTTCCGTTTCTTGGGAAGCTGTAATTGACCTTTGTGCAAATTCTCGTCTTCTTGAAACTTCAATATCTGGATCTTTCATTCTTTGCAAACCCTGAAGGGTTGCTTTGACAACGTTGGTCGGATTAGTACTTCTGCGAACCTTTGAGACAATATCTTTGATCCCAGCAAGCTCAACAACTGCCCTGACTGACTCTCCCGCAATTACTCCGGTACCTGGTCTTGCCGGTTTGAGCATAACGACAGTACCGCCGAATTTCACTGTGATCTCATGAGGGATGGTATCCCCCTTCATTGGAACATCAATCATGCTTTTCTGAGCGTAAGTGGAACCTTTGCGTATCGCATCAGGTACGGCATCTGCCTTTCCCATTCCAATGCCAACTTTGCCTTCCCCATCACCAACCACTACCATCGCACTGAAACTAAGATGTCTTCCACCTTTAATGACTTTGGATACCCTATTTATTCGCACTGTTCGTTCTGTGAGGCCGGAGGAATCATCTTCCTCTCCTCTATTTCGCCTTCTCCTTTGCTGCTGGTTCACCATCTTATAATCCCCCGATTCCTAATAAAGGGTTAAAATATGAGTCCTTCTTCTCTGGCCCCCTCCGCTACCGCCTTGACTCTACCATGGAATTTGTAGCCTCCACGGTCGAAGACTACCGTGCCTATACCTTTCTTTTTGGCCCGCTCCGCTACCACTTGGCCTACCACTACTGAAATATTCGTTTTGCCTGAATTATCAGCAATATTCTTATCCTTCACTTTATCTTCCAGGCTAGAGGCTGAGACAATAGTGTTGCCAGACTGATCATCTATGATCTGAACGTATATATTCTTTAGACTCCTGAATACCGCGAGACGTGGCCTCTCGGCCGTACCAGAAACTTTGTTGCGTACGCGGGAGTGCCTAGCTACACGTTGGGCTTTGCCACTGTTCTGACTCATATATTAGGCCCTCCTTGCGCTTTTACCAGGCTTAATTCGTACATATTCACCTACATAACGAATTCCCTTGCCGGTATATACATTAGGAGGTCTTACTTTGCGTATTTGTGCGGCTATCTGGCCTACCGCCTGCTTATTTATTCCGGAAACCTTTATTCTGTTACCTTCTAACACTTCCAAGGTCACGCCTTCAGGCGGTTCAATAAGAACTGTATGGCTCAACATTACGCTAAGGGATATGCCTTTACCGGTTTGTTGGACCCGATAACCGACCCCCACCAATTCGAGATTTTTCTCATACCCGTCGCTGACACCAGTTACCATGTTGGCAATTAAACTCCTCGTAAGACCGTGAAAAGCTTTATGTTGAGATTCATCGCTAGGCCGCTTTACAGAAATCTCTCCATCCCTCTCAGAAATATTCATCTCGCTATTGAAGGAATTTGATAGTTCGCCCTTTGGACCTGTTACGGTAACAAAGGAACCGTCTATTTTAACTTCCACATTTGAAGGGACTACTATTGGTTGTTTGCCTATTCTCGACATCTCATTGCCTCGCCTGCAGGTTGAATCCACATTTCCTACCAAACGCAGAAAAGAACTTCCCCGCCTACACCTTTATTTCTTGCTTGAATCCCTGACATAAGACCCTGATTGGTCGACATGACCGCGACACCTCTACCGCCATAGACATGTGGAACCTCACCCTTACCTACGTATACGCGGAGACCTGGCCTACTAATTCTCTTGATACCTGTAATGCCTGGTTCGCCTTTGTTCCAATAATGAAGATCTATCTTCACTGTGGCATCCTTCGTTCCTTCATCCTCAACTACAAATGTAGAAACAAATCCTTCTCGCTCTAAGATACTCGCGATATCAATTTTCATTTTGGATGCTGGTATCCTCACAGAATCGTGACCGACCATTATCGCGTTGCGAATCCTCGTGAGCATATCAGCTATGGGATCGGATATTGCCATTTCTTTTCGTTCCTCAGGGTATTCTGTAACTATTCAAAATAATCTTGCTATTTATACCAAGTAAAAAGACTACCAACTCGCCTTCTTAACCCCTGGAAGCTGACCAATGTGAGCAAGTTGTCTGAAGCAAATCCTGCAAACACCTACATATCTTATAAATCCCCTTGGTCTGCCACATCGATTGCACCTATTCCGAACACGTACATCGAACTTAGGGCTTCTTTTCCAAGCTTCTATCTTTGATTTCTTAGGCAAAATTCTCTACTCTCTTTATTTATGAAACCGTGCTTTTTACAAAGGGTGTTCCCATCAACTCCAAAAAGCGCATTCCCTCCTGATCGTTCTTCGCTGTTGTCACCAAGACGACCTGTAGCCCCCTAATCCTGTCTACGCTGTTGTAATCAATCTCAGGAAATATCGTCTGCTCTCGTATTCCGATCGAGCAGTTACCCCTACCATCGAAGCAATTCCTTGGGATTCCTTGGAAATCACGAATTCTAGGCAGAGCCGCGTTTAGGAACCTATCAACAAATTCGTACATTCTTCTACCTCTTAAAGTGACCTTGGCACCTATAGGCATACCTTCTCGAATTTTGAAACCTGCTATCGATTTCTTTGCCCTAGTCGTTATCGGCTTCTGGCCGGTAATTTGTGTTAAGTCAGACGTCGCGCTTTCAATAGCCTTATTATTTTGCAGAGCCTCTCCAAGTCCGATATTTAATACAACTTTCTCCAGCCGCGGAATTTCCATTACACTGGAATAACCGAACTCTTTTGCCAGTTCCGGTCCTATTTCGTTTCGGAGTCTGTCAAGGAGGCGTGGGGCGCCAATCTTTGTCGATTCTTCGCTCATCGTCATTCAATCACTTCCTGGCACTTCTTGCATATACGTGCCTTAGTACTATCCCCTAGCACCCTAAATGCTATTTTTGTGGGGCCTTGGCAATGAGTACAAATAAGGATCACGTTAGCAGCCGGGACAGGCATTTCCTTTTCTATAATCTCGGCCCCTCGCATTCCTTGAGCTTTCATATGCCTTTTAACAACATTCACACCTTCAATTAGCACCTTATTTTTGCTAGCAATAACTTGTTGTACAGTACCCTGTTTTCCCCTGTCTCTACCCTTGACTACAAGCACATTATCGCTTTTCCTAAGTTTCATCACAGAACCTCCGGAGCAAGCGAAACTATTCGCATGAAATCTTTATCTCTTAATTCCCTTGCTACAGGCCCGAACACCCTAGTCCCACGAGGCATTCTATCGTCGCCTATGATCACTGCAGCGTTCTCATCAAACTTTATATGTGAACCGTCTTTTCTTCGGTGAGCCTTGGCAGTTCTAACAATCACCGCTTTAATGACCTCGCCTTTCTTCACCGTACCTGCCGGCGTAGCCTCCTTAACTGAAGCTACAATCACATCCCCAAGCCAGGCGTACTTTCTCCCAGATCCTCCTGGAACTCCAATGCAGCTTATAACTTTGGCGCCAGAATTATCCGCTACCTTAAGTCTTGTATACTGCTGAATCATTGTCTAACTTTTCCTCATTTCAATAAAAGCTTTGTACCGTAGCCTCTGTCGTCAGAACTATTCCTATCCAGTAGTCTCTGAGGATTCTCTTCCAGCCTCATCGACCCCTTCAACACTAATCTCGCCCGGTTGTAGATCCGCAACGTCACCTTTTTGAAGAATTTCAGCTACCTTCCAACGTTTGGTCTTTGATAAAGGGCGCGTCTCGACTATACGCACTGTGTCACCAAGATTGCAGAGATTCATTTCGTCGTGGGCCTTAAATCGACTCCATTTCCTCACATTCTTCTTGTAAATTCTGTGTGGCTGTCTCCACTCTACAGACACTATGATTGTCTTATGCATCTTGTCGCTTACGACTTTCCCAACTTTTATTTTTCTTCGTTCATAACTCATAAGGAACTCTTTACGATCTCCCTTTCTCTGACAACTGTCTTAATACGAGCAATCTTTTTTTTCGCGAGCCTAATCTCGTTTACATTCACAAGTTGCATGGTCGCTAGCCTAAAACGAAGATTCATCAATTCTTTCTGAGTTGACTCAAATTCATCTGAGATATCTTCATCATTCATCGATCTAATGTCGTCTATTTCTGCCATTATCGTTTCCCTTATAAGACCAGGTATCTAGCGGCACTACATGCTTGTTTTCACACCCTGTCTGACTACAATGCGAGTGCCCATTGGCATTTTTGACGCTGCTAATGCCAGAGCGTGCTTTGCCGTGTCCTCAGGAATCCCAGCCATTTCAAACAGCACCCTACCGGGCCTAACCACCGCCACCCAGTGGTCCGGGGCACCCTTTCCTTTACCCATCCGCGTCTCCGCAGCTCTTGCTGTTACGCTTTTATCAGGGAATACCCTAATCCACAGACGCCCCCCGCGCCTGGCATATCGGGTCATGGCACGGCGTGCCGCCTCAATCTGACGCGACGTTATCCAAGCACTTTCAGTCGCCTTTAAGCCAACATCACCATAATTCAAGGTGCTTCCAGCGGTCGCCACACCCTTTCTGCGACCCCTGTGGTGGTTCCTGTACTTGACCCTCTTTGGTTGCAACATCGTTAGCCACACCTATCTAAATTAATATTGATAAACTTTAAAAGTGTTATGAATTCTCAGATTCTTCCGGTGATTCTGGCAAATCTGCATTACGATTCTGATCAGATTCTTGCTCATCATTATCGTCGTTAGCAGTCACAAGAACTTGGATGGCAGGAACTTCCTCATCTTCCGCCGCTGAAGCTGCGGTCATTTCCGGGCTATCCAGCACCTCTCCTATAATCGTAGGATTCATGATCTCGCCCTTACAAATCCATACCTTTACGCCTATAACACCATATTCTGTCCTAGCCTCGGCCAAGCCATAATCGATATCGGCCCTCAGGGTATGAAGCGGAACTCTTCCTTCATGAGCCTTCTCAGTGCGAGCTATATCAGCGCCGGCAAGCCTACCTGAAGCTATAACCTTTATTCCTTCGGCACCAGCCTGCATAGTCCTCATCAAAGATTGTCTGATTGCGCGTCGAAATGCGATTCGTCTTTCCAATTGGTCCGCAATATTTCGTGCGACAAGATAAGCATCTAACTCTGGTTGTCTGACTTCTTTAACATTTAATCTAGTTCTTCTGGAGCCAGTCAAAACATCTAGTTCTTTCCTTAGTTCATCTACTCTCTGGCCACCTCTCCCTATAACAATCCCTGGTCTAGCAGTATGAATAGTAATGGCTACCTCATTGGAATCACGTTCTATATCTACTTTGGATATCCCAGCATCGTCATACATGCTGTCTATTGTTTTCCGGATACGAATATCCTCGTTTACGAGGCTGGCATATTCTGACCCGCGGCCAGCAAACCAAGTTGCGTGCCAGTCTTTAGTAATTCCAACGCGAAACCCATTTGGGTGTATTTTTTGGCCCACTCTACAGGTCCTCCTCGTCAACCACGACTGTAATGTGGCTGCTTCTTCTGTTAATTTTTCCTACACGGCCACGAGCCCGAGCACGAAATCGTTTTAGCCGGGGACCTTCGTTGGCAAATATTTCCGTAATCTTAAGGTCTTCCGTCCTTGCCATGAGTTCATTCTCGGCGTTTGAAGCTGCCGACTTAACCGTTTTGGCTACACGTGCGGCGATAGGTGACTGCATGAACTGCAGCGCGGTGAGCGCCTCTCCGACTTTCATACCTCTAACTAAGTTAACGTACGGTTTAAGCTTTTTTACGGATATACCTGTATTGCTCGATTTGGCTCTTATACCCAATTGTCTTTACCTAAAATACTTCCTAAGTTGATTTCAAGGGATACCATCAGCCTGATAGCCTTTCTGTTTTGGAAGAATGTCCCCTAAAGGTTCTTGTAGGCGCGAATTCTCCGAGTTTATGCCCCACCATATTTTCCGTTACGAAAACAGGTATGTGTCTCCGGCCATCGTGTACCGCAATAGTCAGGCCAAGCATATCTGGCATGATTACGGAGGCTCTGGACCATGTACGTATTACATCTCTGTTGTTGGACCTCATAGCACTTTCAACTCTCTTTGCAAGCTTGGGGTGCACAAATGGTCCTTTTTTAATTGATCGTGACATACTTCGATTACTCCAGCGACTTTATCTCTCGTACCTTCTTCTTACGATGAATTTGCTTGATGGCTTCTTTTTCTTTCTCGTTCTATAACCAAGGGCTGGTTTTCCCCAAGGAGTCTTCGGTCCCGGCATACCAATCGGCGATCTTCCTTCGCCTCCTCCGTGAGGATGTGCATTGGGTGCCATTGCAACCCCTCTCACAGTAGGTCGCTTGCCGAGGTGTCGGTTTCTACCAGCCTTACCCAATTTTACGTTTTTCTTGTCTACAGCGCTAAGCTGGCCCACAGTGGCCATACAGGCACTAAGCACATTTCTCATTTCACCAGAAGGAAGCCTAATAAGCGTGTATTTACCTTCTTTTGCTAATACCTGTGCGGAGCTTCCTGCACTTCTGACAATCTGCCCCCCCCTCCCGACCTTGAGCTCTACGTTATGAACCACAGTACCTGAAGGTATATTCGTCAATGGTAGTGCGTTTCCTGGTCTTATCTCGGAATTTTCCCCCGACATTACATTATCGCCTACTCTAAGCTGATTGGGAGCCAGAATGTATCTCCAGTCGCCATTTTGAAACTTAATAAGAGCGATTCTAGAGGAACGGTTTGGATCGTACTCAATTGTTTCTACAATCCCCGGAATTCCGAAGTTATCTCTTTTAAAATCTATGACCCTGTATCGCCTTTTATGTCCTCCGCCCCTGTGGCGAACCGTCACCCGACCTGTGGAATTTCTCCCGCCAGTTTTCTTAATAGGTCGGACCAATCTTTTCTTGGGCTTTCGCTCAGTTATATCGTCCGTAGTCTGAAGAACGAGTCCTCTTTGACCTGGTGTTGTGGGCTTTCTAGTCTTAAGTGGCATTAAACACCTTCAAAAAGCGTGATCGACTCACCGGGAGCGACCGTGACTATAGCCTTTTTCCATGATCTTAATTGCGAAAATCTAGGTCCAAAGCGCTTCTTTTTGCCCCTAACGTTCATTGTGTTAACTTTCTCAACTGTAACCCCGAAGGCCGATTCCACGGCATACTTAATATCTAACTTAGTTGCTGAAGGAGCCACTTCAAAAACGTAACGTCTGTCTTCCTGAAGAAGAGTCGATTTTTCAGTAACGACCGGTCTACGCAGAATGGCATATTTGTGCAGTTTCCTCATTCCTCGGGAACCTCATCTAACTGATCCCCCGTATCTCCTTCGCGCGCAGACTCTGAAGAAGAATCCGGTGTATCAATTTGAAGACCCACCGCTGAAAACAACAATTCAACTGAAAGGGAGACAACCTCTTCCTCTGCAGTGGCTAGATCGGATGGCATAGCCTGGGGTAAATTGCTGTCAATCTCGGAATCGACCACTCCGCCCTTATAGACGCCTCCCCAATTTTCTTCTACTTTTTTAACAGCTTCGGTAGTAATTACCAAATGTGATTTATTAAGCAGATCAATTGTGTTAAGTACCTGTGCGGGCAAAGTTTTAACTTTCTTGAGATTCCTCGCTGCTCTAATCACCTTTGCATTAGGACCGTCAGTCACAATTAGTGTGGAGTTATTTATTTCCAAGGCTTTGAGCATGGATTTTATCGACCTAGTCTTGCTGTCCGTTAGATCAAGATTATCCAAAATCACCAGGCTTCCTTGCCTTGCTTTATCTGAGAGAACAGAAACGATTGCTAGTCGTCTCATTTTTTTGGGCGTTCTTTGCTTATAATTACGCGGCGAAGGCCCAAATGCCCTTCCACCCCCAACCCAAATTGGAGATCTGATGGATCCCGCCCTTGCGCGGCCAGTGTGCTTTTGGGGCCTGGGTTTCGCCCCACCTCCAGAAACTTCTGATCTGGTTTTAGTCTTGACTGTTCCCTGTCTCTTATTTGCGAGGTGGGCAACCATAACCTGATGCAGCAGGGCCGGATTCTCTGGCACGCCAAACACATCATTCCTTACATCGATTTCGCCGGCGGGGCCACCATTTATGTTCCTTACATTTAGTTTCACTTTTTAACTCTTACGACCCGATTTCCTAATTAAAAGAAGGGAATCACGATGTCCTGGCACAGCACCTTTCACAAGTAGTAGATTCCTGTCAGGATCCGACATTACAATCTCAAGGTTTTTAACCGTGACCTTGTCACCACCCATTCGACCTGCCATGCGCATGCCCTTTATCACCCTGCCAGGAGTAGTACCCGCCCCAATTGAGCCAGGGGCACGGTGCCTGTCAGACTGACCATGAGTTTTTGGGCCGCCGCGGAAGTTATATCTCTTGACTCCTCCCTGGAACCCCTTTCCCTTTGAGGTCCCTGTCACGTTTACTTTTTCCCCTTTTTCGAAAATACTAACTCCAACCTCATCACCTAGTGAGTGAACTCCTACATCATCCGCAGGTACCTCTCTCAGAAACCTGAAGCTTTGTCCTCCTGATTTAGCGAGATGTCCCTTTATTGGCGAATTGGACTTCTTTGCGGTAACAAACCCGAGTTGAACTCTTTCGTAGCCATCAACCTCGGCAGTCTTGACCTGTGTTACCGTACACGGTCCCGCTTGTATAGCCGTGACAGTGTCAGCTGTACCGTCCTCGTGGAAGTACTGGGTCACCCCAATTACTTTTCCTATAATCCCGTGTACTGTCATCTGCTTCTCAGAAGTCCTGTTTGTTACAACTTAATCGATATATCCACGCCAGCGGGCATATCAAGATTGGTCAATGAGTCAATCGTTTTAGACGTAGGGCTATGTATATCAATGAGCCTGTTGTGTGTCCTTATCTCAAAGTGCTCCCTGGAATCCTTATCGATATGTGGCGCCCGGAGCACACAAAAACGCTTTATTGCAGTTGGCAAAGGAACTGGTCCAGCGACTCTCGCGCCAGTTCTTTCAGCAGTTTCAACTATCTGCCCAGCTGATTGATCCAAAATTCTATGGTCAAAAGCTTTAAGAATAACCCTTATTTTGTTTTCACTCTGTACCATCTAACCGTTTCTCCCAGGGCACTATACAGCTTGCGCCTCTACAATAGATTCCGGAGCCTCAAGGTAATTTTCGAATTCCATTGAGTAACCGGCCCTACCTTGCGTGATCGACCTTAGATCATTTGCATACCCAAAGCTCTCCGCCAAAGGTAGTGAAGCCTTAACTACTTGTGTGTCGCCCTGTGCCTCTATGCTCTCCACTCTAGCCCTTCTTCTCCCAAGATCACCAATCACTTCACCGAGGTAATCCTCCGGGGTTACTACTTCTAACTTCATAACAGGTTCCAGTACTACCGGACCACATCTAAGAACCGCAGCCTTCGCAGCCATAGATCCCGCGATTTCAAACGACATTTTTGAGGAGTCGACATCATGGTAAGTGCCGTCGATCAACCTGATCAACAGATCAATTACGGGAAACCCTGACTTCGGGCCATTGTTCAACGAATGCCTCACACCATCCTCAACGGATGAAATGTACTCAATCGGAATTGCTCCACCTTTGATTTTGTTTTCGAACTGGACGCCACTTCCTCTTTCTAGGGGTTCCATTTCTATAATTACGTGCCCGTATTGACCGTGACCACCTGACTGGCGAACAAATTTGCCCTCAGCAGTCGTCGATTTCTTTACTGTCTCCCTGAACGCGACTCGAGGCTTACCAACGTTTGCTTCCACTTTGAACTCACGCTTCATCCTATCTGTGAGTATTTCCAAATGAAGCTCACCCATTCCAGACATAATCGTTTGGCCAGTCTCTTCATCATAGTTAACTCTGAAGGTGGGATCTTCGTCAGAAAGCTTTACAAGCGCGTCAGAAAGTTTGTCTTGGTCTGCTCTAGCTCTAGGTTCAACGGATACCGAAACGACTGGTTCTGGGAACACTATTTTCTCAAGAAGAATTGGATCATTAGTATCGCAGACCGTTTCACCAGTGGACGTTTCTTTCAGGCCAACCGCGGCAGCAATCTCGCCCGCGAAAACCTCTTCAACTTCTTCTCTTTGATCCGCGTGCATCTTCACAATACGGCCAAGTCTTTCTTTATCACCTGTAACGGAGTTTAGAACCGTTGTACCTGCCTTAGCGCTTCCAGAGTAAACTCTGAAATAAACCAGTCTGCCTATGTAAGGATCCGTCACAGTTTTGAATGCAAGAGCGGAGAAAGGTTCATCTTTACTCGCTTTCCTCCCCAAACACTTGTCGGAGCCCGGAACCGTTCCCTCGACAGCAGGAACATCCAAAGGAGACGGCAAATAATCACCGATAGCATCGAGCAATGGATGAATACATTTGTTCTTAAGAGCTGTTCCTGAAACAACGGGCACCATCTTGTAGGCTATAGTGGATTCCCTAATCGACGCCTTCAAGTCACTTACCGTAATCTCCTCTTCCATAAGAAATTTATCTTGTAAATGTTCATCGGCCTCAGCAACTTTTTCGATCATCTCTAAGCGCCGAATCTCGAATTCATTCCGGTATTCCTCGGGAATCCCGCTTTCCTCATATTCTCCTGAATCCCCATCGTAAATAAAGGACTTACCCTCAACCAGATCGATCACACCACAGTACTTATCTTCTTGACCCATGGGAATTTGGATGGGAACTGGATTTCCCCCAAGTCTGTCTAAGATTGTCCCTATCGCCCGATAGTAATCGCCGCCAACTTTATCCATCTTATTAATGAAGCAGATTCTTGGAACGTTATATTTATCAGCCTGTCTCCAGACAGTTTCTGATTGCGGTTGTACCCCCGCAACAGCATCAAATACGACTACGCCACCGTCCAATACCCTCAAGCTCCGCTCTACTTCCGCAGTAAAATCCACATGCCCAGGAGTATCGATAATATTAATATCCCAGTTCTTCCACGAACACGTTGTGGCTGCTGATGTAATAGTAATGCCACGCTCTCGTTCCTGCGCCATCCAGTCGAGTGCCGTATTACCATCGTCCACACCACCTAGCTTGTTAACCCGACCAGTGAAATAAAGGACTCGCTCCGACACGGTTGTCTTACCGGCGTCTATGTGAGCGATGAAACCTATGTTTCGAGTTTGCTTGAGAGAGTCTTGGGACATTTCAAATTCACCTTAGGGTTGAGCTTCAATCTTTACTTACCGGCTCCTACCACCGGTAATGAGCGAACGCTCTATTGGCCTCTGCCATCCGAAACACTTCTTCTTTTCTTCTGACCGCGGCTCCCTGTCCCCTGGAGGCCTCCAACAGTTCCGCAGAGAGCTTCTGGGCCATCCCTCTGCCTGATCTTTGTTTTGCTCCAGTTACAATCCATCTCATAGCTAGAGCAAGCCTTCGCGTCGGTCTCACTTCTGTGGGAACCTGGTAATTTGCTCCGCCAACCCTCCGGGACCTAACCTCAATCATAGGGGTGGCATTTCTTATGGCCTGTTCGAATACCTCGAACCCTGATCTCCCAGCTTCCCCTTCGGCCAGTTCAAGAGCTGAATAAACAATCCGCTGCGCTACGGTTTTCTTACCGTTCAGCATCACATTGTTTATAAATTTCGCAAGATCCACACTGTTATGACGTGGGTCCGGCAATATTTTTCTTATTTCTGCTCTGCGTCTGCGAGCCATGCTAACTCAACTACCTATGCGCTACGGGCACCGTATTTACTACGTCCCCTCTTCCTGTCCTGTACTCCCTCTGTATCTAACACTCCTCTGACTACGTGATATCTCACGCCTGGTAAGTCCCTTACCTTCCCGCCCCTGATGAGCACAACAGAGTGTTCCTGAAGGTTATGGCCTTCTCCCGGGATGTAGGCGGTTACCTCCATCCCATTAGTGAGCCTCACACGAGCAACCTTACGGAGTGCAGAGTTAGGTTTCTTGGGTGTCTGAGTCCTTACCTGAACACATACGCCCCTCTTCTGTGGAGAACCAGCACCACGATTACCTTTGTTCTTTAACGTGTTCCAAGTTAGGTCAAGAGCAGGAGCAGTGTTCTTCCGACTCTTCTTCCGTCTCTTCTTCCTAATCAATTGGTTTACTGTAGGCATAGTTACACCTTTCAAAGTGCCTTAAAAAAGGGCGAAAATACAACGCCCCGTCAGGGGCGACAAGGGGGAATTATACGCTCGACGATTATTACTGTCAACGCCTGAGAGGGATCAATATAGGCAAAAGTTTTCTTGAATCAGCGTGCACTTTGCGAAGTCATTTTCGCACTTCACAAACTTATCGTTCCAATCCTAGAGGAACTTTTACTTCAATTCTAGAACTCTTCACATCGATACTCCTGATAACTTCAGGAATCACAGGCAAAAGTAGGTCTTTGTAACCGTCCAAGGCGATGGTATAGACATCGTTTGCACCAGTTTCAATTATCTCAGTCAATTCCCCTAAGTATTTCCCATCTTCATCGTATGTTTTTAGGCCTATAAGTTCATAGTGGAAATACTTTCCTTCAGGCCTCTCAAGAGAGTCACATTCCGGTACAGAGAGTTCCATCCCTTTGCATGCCTCAGCATCCTCTCGGCTATTTATACCTTGTATAAACAGGAGTACCCCTTTTCTATCTCTGCTTGATTTTAAGACTTCCCTTTTAATTCCCGAGATAAACAAAGTGGCGCCTGGGTCAAAACGTTGAGGAAATTCGGTAGTGATCTCGACTCGCAGTTCGCCTCGCAAACCTCTAACTCCACGAATGACACCTACTACAATGTGGTCAACGGGAGCGTCTAAATGTGTTGATCTTCTTTGAACCAAAATAATCCTAGAGTCATGAAACACGGTACTAAATGCGCTCACATCAAGCACATTATTGCCCTAATCAGTCTATATCGAGGTTGGCGTGTACGCCCTCTTTAACTGCCGCGACCCTCAACAGGGAACGTATAGACTGCGCGACTCTACCCTGTCGCCCTATGACTTTCCCTTTATCTTCCGGATGAACTTGCAAGGTAAGGAACACACGCCCCCCTTCCTTTTCATCTTCGGTGACAATTACTTCGTCAGGGTGAGTAGCTATTGATTTCGCTATGTATTCAACTAGTTCTTTAAGCTGTGCCATTTATAGATGCATAAAACGGGTGACTATTCAGCCACAATCTTATCTAAATTATCAAGCATACGTTGAACTGCCTCACTCGGCTGAGCCCCCTGGCTGATCCATTTTCTTGCCTTCTCTTCATCAATGACTATCTCTGGCGGATCTTGGCGAGGATTGTAGTGACCTAAATGGTCAACAAAAGCACCATCTCTAGGTTTCCTAGAATCAGCTACCACTATCCTGTAACTCGGTTGATGCCTCGCACCTGTTCTTCTTAGTCGGATCCTTAGCATATCCTTGCTACTCCTGAACAGTTTTGGCTTTATTGAGACTTTTAATAAGTCTCGATTTCCGACGCGAGGCGTTATTCTCGTGAATCACACCTTTTTGTGCTGCCCGGTCTAAAGCCGCAACCGCATTCCTTGCCGCCCCCTCTGCTCCTTCTATGTCTCCTGACTCTATCAGGCGCCTAGTTCTAGTAACGGAGGTTCTAGCCTTCGTTCGGAGAGGTTGGTTTCTCTCCTTTTTTCTATTACTCACTCTTGCTGACTTTGCGCTTGGCACCTAAAGGTACCTCCTATAACGAACTCTGCTCAAATTTATACCTATTTAACATCAAGATTTCTCAATCTGGAAACGCTAATAATACCATTTACAGCTTCAAGTCGGGTATACAAAGTGTTGAGTTGATCGATGCCGTTGATGTAAACGGTTAACGAAATTACACTGACATCATCGTACTCTTCAGACGAAATATTGGCAATATTTATCCTCTCATTTGAAACAACGGAAGTGACGTCCCCAAGTAGGCCTACTCGATCCCAGCATTTTAGTTGTATACGCACCGGATAAAGAGTTTTAGTTTCTCCCCAATCAACGGATACTATCCTTTCCTCTTGGTCTTCAGAAAGTATGTCAGGACAATTTACCCTATGGATAGTTACGCCCCTCCCACGTGTAATAAATCCAACTATTTGGTCCCCCATTATGGGATTACAACACCGGGCCATACTGGTCAATAAATCCCCAACACCGAGAACCTGTATGCCTGAGGCTGGCCCTGTTCGAGGTATCCCCTGTTTTGTCTCGATTTCTGGAGTGAGAGTTTTGGCTGAAATCCTACCAACCAATTTCTCCGAAGTTAACGATCCATCTCCGAGAGCGGCATACATATCGCCGACTGTATTGAAATTAAGAATCCCAGCGGCCTTCCCCTCAGCCATCCCGATGTCTAGACGTTGAACTTGGCGCAGAAACACATCACGTCCTCTCTCTATATTGCTTTCGCGTTCCTGCCTGTTAAACCACTGTCTCATCTTCGTCCGAGCAGATGAAGTCCTTGTATAACCCAGATTAGCGTTAATCCAGTCAAGACTTGGTCCCCTTGCAGTCTTGCTGGTCATTATTTTAATTGTGTCTCCATTTTCCAAAGGGTGGTTGAGAGCGACCAGCCGCCCATTTACTTTAGCTCCAATACAACTATGGCCGATATCGGTGTGGATCCGGTAGGCAAAATCAAGAGGGGTAGCACCCATTGGCAGTTCTATTACATCCCCTTTTGGTGTGTACACATAGACTTGATTTTGAAATATGTCTGTTTTAAAGGACTCCACGAATTCGACGGCCCCTCCAGCATCACGTTGCCAATCAAGCAATTGGCGGAGCCATGTCATCTTTTCCTCAAATTGTGTGTCCTGTTCTCCAGCTTCCTTATACAGCCAATGTGCGGCGACGCCATATTCAGCAACTTCGTGCATCGCCTTAGTACGGATCTGGAATTCAACCGGGGCAGAATCTTCACAAAGAACTGCGGTATGAAGAGACCGGTATAAATTATCTTTTGGATTTGCAATGTAGTCATCAAACTGGCCAGGCATAGGATGCCATCTACTATGAATTACGCCAAGGGCTGCGTAGCAATCCTTAATTTCCTTCACAAGAACTCTCACAGCGAACAGATCGTAAATCTCCCTAATTTCCTTGTTTTCTGAAGAGTAACGTTCCGACTTCCTATGAATACTGTATATATGTTTAGGCCTACCATAAACCTCAGCGTCTATCGCTGCGTCTTCTAACTCATTTCGAATTATGTGACAGATGCGCTCAACGTATGCTTCTCTTTCTGTTCTCTTTGTATTAAGACGACGAGAGATTCGTCTGTAGGCATCTGGGTTGAGCTGCTGGAACGAAAGATCCTCCAGCATCCACTTGATCTCCCAAATCCCTAACCGGTGTGCGAGAGGTGCATATATTTCAAGGGTCTCCCTTGCTATCGACTCCCTACGATTGTCCGGAAGGGCCGAGATTGTTCGCATGTTGTGCAATCTATCGGCCAGCTTTATCAAGACTACCCTAACGTCTTCAGCCATTGCCATCAGCATTTTTCGTAATGTTTCTGCTTGTGCAAGATCATCAAGACTGCTTTCAGTTTCAAGCGATGGGTCTGAATTTAAAGCCTCGATTAATTGTCCATCTCCCATGATCTCGGCTTTTGTTAACTTAGTGACTCCATCAACGAGATAAGCGACGTCTTCACCAAACTCTTCAGATAGCTGAGAATAAGAAACGTCGCAATCTTCTATAACATCATGAAGCAAAGCAGCCGAGATAGTGTTTGCATCTAATTTCAAGTCAGCTAGGAATAAAGCTGTCTGTTTTGGATGTTCAAAAAACGGCTCCCCAGAAAGTCGGTTTTGGCCTAAATGAGCACCCTCAGCAAAGTCGTAAGCTGCGGTTACTTCCTTAATCTTATCCGTAGGAAGATAAGCATTCATTTTCTGGATAAGGGCTTGGTCTATGTTTGGGGTGCCGCTAGATTTTTCT